>CALMOP010000105.1 GCA_937871775.1 uncultured Gemmatimonadota bacterium
CGCTCTTCAGGCCAGGCGGCGCCGTCGTGCAACTCCAGTCCGCTCGCCACAGCGTGCAACAGTTCCACCACCAGCAGCGGCAACCCGGCGGAGTCGGTCGCGATGCGCCGCGCCAGCCGATCGAGTTCGTTGGGGCCATACCGCGGCATGACCTCGACGCAGAGCGAGCGGACACTGGCCAGGTCCAGTGGCGCCAGATCCACCGCAGCCCCAGCCTGATCGCGGGGGATGCGAGCCTGCAATCGGCTGACCTCCTCCCTGGGGAAGCCGGGGTCCACGACCAGCGCCACGGTGAGGGCACTGGCGCCGAGATTCCGGAGAATTGCCTCGAGCCCCAGGAGCGACTGGCTATCGGCAAAGTGGGCATCATCCACCACCAGCAGCACCGGGCTCTCCTCGGCAGCGGCCCGCACTACCTCCTCCAGGGCGGCCGGCAGGGGCAGCCCGGCCATCCCGCCGAGCGTCGGGAAGCGGGTCTGCCACTCAGGCAATCGCGCCGCGAGGGTGGCCAGCGCGGCGGGAGCCGCACCGGCAACCCCCGCAGCGCCGACGAGGCTACCCCGGCTCAGGGCCCACAGGGTGGCACCCGCCTCACCGAGGTCCGCCTGCACCGCCCGCACCAGGCAGGCCGTGCCCCCGTCGAGCCGGGCCCGGGCCAGTACTTCATCGATGAGTCGGGTCTTCCCCACCCCGGCAGGACCGGTGATGATCAGCAGGTGAGGGCTGGAATCCGAGCGGCAGCCCTGCCAGGCGCGCAGCAATTGCTCCAGCGGCCTGGTCCGGCCCGCCAGGCCCAGCCGGCGACTGGAGTCTCTGGTTGATTGCCTGGGCGGTTCCGCGTCGCCTTCCCGGCGAATCCGCTCCATCAGCCTGCGGATCTCCGCGGAGGGTTCCGCTCCGACGGCGTCACGGAACCGCCGCGCAAAATGGTCTGCCCGTTCCAGCGCTTCGGGCCGCCGCCCCAGCAGGGCGAGGGCCCGCAATTCGAGCTGGTGGGCGACCTCAGCGAGGGGGTTCAGTGACAACCCGAACTGCGCCAACTGGAGTGCCTCGGGCGTGTGTCCACCATCCAGGGAATGCTGCCCCTGGGCAACCAGCGCCTCCACGCAGCGGTCCCGCCACTGCCGCCGCTCCTGGGAGAGCCATTCGTCGAAGCTGGTGACCTCCTTCAGCGACAGGCCCTGCAGCAGCTCGCCCCCGACCAGCGCCGCGGCCAGGTCCCAGCGCCCGCCTGCGACATGGCTCTCGAACTGGTCCAGGTCGGTGTGAACGGCCCCCTCCCTGATGGCCACCTGGGTGTCGTCGGTTTCGAGGTCCGGGCCCAGGGATCGGCGCAGGGTCGACAGCGCCTGATTGAGCGAATGGCGCGCGACCTCTTCCGGCTTGTCAGGCCACAACAGCCCCACCAGGTGATCCCGGCTGCGGCCGCGGCGGGGCGACCGGCACAGGTACACCAGCAGCGCCAGGTTCTTCTGCCACAGCAGCGGCGCGGGCGGTGGCTGCCCATCCACCTGCAGCACCACCGGCCCCAGCAGGGACATTTCGATCATGATCCGCAATCCCTCCGGCGCTCGGCGAGATCGCGCCGCACCGCCGCGTAGTCGGGCTCGGCGTGGCGCCAGAGTTCCGCCACCCGGGCCAGCTCCCCACAGCCCTCCACCTGGCGGCCGTGGTCAAGCAGCAGCAGTCCCCGGCGCAGCCGGGCGAGGCCGCTGAGCGCGCCGTCGACGTCGCCCGCCTGGGCCAGACCCGGGGCCGAGCCCTCGAGATCGGAGTTCTGATAATAGAGGAGAGTGCGATCGGCGTCCTGCCAACGCCCCAACCCCTCCAGCCATTGGGCCCGCCACAGGTACAGCAGGGATCGGGCGAAGGGGTCGCCCAGTTGATCTCCGGGGCTCGCTCCCAGCAGAGATTCGGTGAGGGCCACCGCGTCGGCCCGCCGGCCATGGCGGGCAGCCTCCGCTGCGGAGGCCAGGACTGCGAGCGGCGAAGCCGCGCGGCCCGCAATCCGAAAGGTCGACGGCACCTCTGGGCGCGGGCCCCCGGGTCCCGGTTCCATGGAATCGAGGGCGAGCACCCAGCGGGCCCGCTCGCCGACTTCGGGATTCCGGGCAAGCTGCAGCATCGCGGCGCGCGCGGCGGCGTGTTCCTCCGTCGAGGGTGCGGGCAGTCCGACCATGGCGGGGAGCAACCGCCACTCGAGACGTTCCAGTGCAGCCGCGCTACTGCCGAACCGGCTGGCAGCCGAGTCGAACTGGGCCCACGCGGCGCGCTGCCGTCCCAGCAGAAACAGTCCCAGCCCCTGTCCCTCATGACTGAGCGCCTGCAGCAGGCTGTCGGTGTTGCTCCCACCCACCCCCGCCGCAAGCCCGCGCTGGGCCTCGGGAATATCGAAGGAGAGGCCGAGCCGAGCGTACTCCGAGATCCGGTGCCGGAGCCCGGGGTCGGCGCGCCACAGGGCCCAGGTCCGCGCCAGGGCGGCCCACCGCGGGGCGAAGCGCTCCTGAAACGCGTGTCGAAGGAACCAGGCCTCTTTGGCACTCTCGCTGGACGCGGGGAGGTGGGCCCGCCGCACGATCTGCTCCCGGAGCGTCACCGCGGAGTCCGCCGCAGCCCGCCGCCCCAGCCGGATCTGCCCCCAGCCGAGATGGAGATAGGCGGGCGCCAGGTCGAGGCCGTGCAGCCGGTCCCGCGCTGCCCGCCAGACGACAAGGGAAGAATCCAGGCCGATGCCGACCAGGGGTCCCCGGTGGAACAGTTCGTCGGCAAAGAGAAGCAGGGCGTAGCCATTGTCCGGATCCAGCCGCATCGCCTCCTGGTAAACCGCGAAGCGGCGGCCGAGATCAGGCTGCCGCTGCGCCTCGAGCAGCTTCATGTATTGAGGAGGCAGGGTGTCCCGGTTATCCCACGCCAGCGCCTCCAGCTCCGGTACGAACGGCTCCCGGAGCCAGCGATGCACCAGCGACAGATACCAGAACGCCAGCGCGAACCGGGGGTCCTTGTCCAGGGCCCGGCGAAAGTCCTGCTCGGCCCGGTGCAGCTCACCCTGGTGGAAAGCCGCGTCCCCCGCCAGGAAGTCGTCCACGGCCAGCGCATTCTGGCTGCCACCCCGGCCGCCGACATCCTGCCAGGTCGGGTAGTGTTGCGGGAACAGCCGGTGGACCACAGAGTCCGCAATCCCGCGTCCCCAGCCGAGCGTACGGGCCGCCGGGGTGGACCCGGCCGGACGGGGCACCACGATCGCTTCCAGGTAGCGGCCCTGGCCGCTCAGCACCCGGAGCCGGAGCAGGCTGTCGCCGTCCAGCTCTCCTTCGAGGTACTTGTGGGTATTGAGGCAGCCTGGCGCGGTCTCTTTGGGCGACCTCAAGGCGCGAACCACGCTGATGGGGCGCAGGCTGATCCGGGCAAACCGCTCCAGGGGGTCACCGGTGTAGCCGAGCAGCCGGTTCGCGAGGGCCGAGTCTCCCTTGAGCGGGAGCAGCGTCAAGTCCACCTGGGGTTGGAGCAGGCAAGGCTGGGGTGGCCAGGGCCAGAAGATCCAACCCAGCACCGCGATCGCGGCGGTGGTTGCGACGGCGAACCGGCGGGCCTGACGAGGTCGCATGGCGCGCCCCAGCGCCTCTGTGAAGGCCGGGGCATCGGGCCAGCGATTCGCCTCCTCGAGGTCGAGCGCCCGCTCCAGGACCCGGGCCAGGGGCCGGGGGATTCCAGCCCAGACCTGGCGCCGTCCCGTGGGGTGATCCGACCAGCGGGCCAGGAGCGCCTCATACAGCACCGCACCGACCTGATAGAGATCGCTGCGGGTGGTGGGCATTCCGACCTGGTGTTCCGGCGCCATGTAGTCTCGGGTTCCTGCCCGGAGCCCGCTGCTGTGGCTCCCATCGCCGTCATCCATGATCCGGGAAATGCCGAAATCACCCAGAACCGCGCCGCGGTCGGCGAGGAAGATGTTCGCGGGCTTGATGTCGAGATGCATGACGCCCTGCTGGTGGGCCCGGGCCAGGCCAGCCAGCAAGCCCTGACCCAGGGCCACGGCTTCCGGCGCCGTGAGAGTGCCGCGGCGCAGGCGCTGGTACAGGGTTTCTCCGACCAGGTACTCCATGACAAAGCAGTGGAGTCCGTCGCGCTCCTCCAGCACCCGATGGACCGTGACGATGTGAGGATGGTTCACCCGGCCCAGTGCCTGCGCCTCACGGGCGAAGCGGGTCACGGCGCGGGCCGAGTCGAGGCCGGGCCGCAGCAGTTTGATCGCGACCTGTCGGCGAAGCGCCGGCTCGCGCGCCAGATACACGATCCCCATGCCCCCTTCGCCGAGGCGGCGTTCCACCTCGTACTCCGGAAGCAGGGCCGCCCGAACCCGATCATCCAGGCTCATGAGGTCTCTCAGTCACAGGCGCCTGACGATGCAGCCTCCCGTGGCATTAGCGCAAGCACGGCGGGGTCCGCCCCCTGCCACAGCTCCCGGACCCGCCCCAACAGCGCACAACCTCCGGGCCGATCTCCCCGGGTCAGCGCCAGCTTGGCCCGCTCCAGCCGGGCCAGCACGCCGAACACCGCGTCCACCTCGCCGGCCTGTATGGCACCCTCCGGCCAGCCGCGCAAGTCGGAGTTCTCGTACCACAGCAACGCCCGGTCCGCCTCCCGGGGCAATCCGGCCTCCCGCAGCCAACGGGCTCGCCACAGATGCCAGGCGCTGCGCTGGAACGGCCCCATCGGCGCTGCCGCGTCATCCTCAGCATCCCCGGCGGGCGCCAGCGTGAGGGCCGCGGCGGGTTGGCCCCGCCGGGCGGCGGCCTCGGCCTGCAGCAGCCGGCACCACCACTGCAGCGTGCCATCCGACCTCGAGAACCGGGCCAGCGAATCGAGCGAAAGCCAGGCACCAGCCGTGTCGCCCTGACTCAGCGCCAGCAGGGTGAGGCCCCACAGCCGGAAGGATCGCTGCCCGGGTATGCCGGCGAGACGATGCAACTCGTCGCGGGCCCGGTCCATGTCGCGGGGAGCGATGACCGGATATCCGAGCGCGGCCGGAACCACCCGCCAGGCGAGGGCCTGCCGTTCCAGACCCGGGTCCCCGCTCAGCTGCGCCGCGGTATCAAGGGACGCGAGACCGGCGCCCCCCTCACCCAGCATCATTCCGGCGAGCCCGAGCCCCTGGAACCCGTTGACCCTCCGGGCGACCAGCGGGCTGTGAGCCACCACGATCCGGGCCAGCGCCCGCTGGGTCGCCGGCAGGTCGAAGAAGACCGACGCCAGCCGGTGTCGCTCCGCCAGCTGCACGACCAGGTCAGGGCCCGGCGCCCGGAATTGCGCCCAGCGCAGCAGTCGCCCCAGCGGCGGGGCGAAGCGCTCGGCCCAGCCCAGGATCAGGAATCCGCCGACCGAGCCTTCCTCCGTATGCGGCTCATCGGGCAGTGCAAGGCGACGCCGCAGCGCGCGGCCGGCCTCAGCGGCCCGACCCAGCCGGATTCCACCCATGACGAGATGATCGAGTATGGGGGCCCGGGGAGCCCGCTTCCGCTCCGCCGCAGCCATCAGCGCGAGACCGCTGTCGAGCGGGATCCCCAGCAGCGGGCCCCGGGACAGGGTCTCGTTGGCCAGGAGCAGCGCGGCATCGCCGTCACGCGGATACCGGGCGACGGCCTCCTGCAAACGCGCCAGTCGGGTGTGACCGGGGGGAATCAGCTCCGCCTCGACCAGCAGGCGCACCAGCTCCGGCAGGTCGGTGGTCATGTGTGCGGCCAGGATGCGAAGATCGTCCTCGAACGACACTCGGCGCCACTTGCGCACCAGCAGTCGCTGCCAGACCGCCAGGGCAAAGCTCGAGTCAATGCCCAGCGCCTCGCTGAACCGGGCCTCGGCTCCGAACCAGTCATCCTGCTGGAAGGCCTCGCGACCCGCGAAGTAGGCGCGGATGGCTGCCCGGTGCCGCTCCGGCCCGGCGAGTTCGTGATACAACGGAGCCGATGCAGGCCACAGCCGGTGCACCACCCAATCGGCCATGCCCCGGGCCATCGACACCGGGTCAGCGCTCGCCGCCGCCGGGGTCCAGGCATCAGCCAGACCGCCCGAGTCCTGCAGCGTCAGCGCCAGGGTGGGCGGGTCGGTACAGCGCACCGTCGCGGACAGGACCCAGGTGGTACTGTCCGGTCGCGCCAGCCGGGCCACCCGCCACTCCGGAAACCAGTCCAGGAAATGTTCCAGGTCGGCCGGCAGCTGCCGGGCGAGCTCCCGCACGGCGGGGCACTCGGCGCGGAAGGGGAGGATGGTCAGGTCGACCGGGGCTGGAGCCGGCCCGCGGGCCCACCACCAGAAGGTCCCCAGCAGCAGCGCGACGGCGCCCAGGGCCCCGAGGATGATCGGGGCCGGCCGCGGGCGACGCCAGGCCGCCGCAAAGCGGCTCGCGTCGGGCCAGCGTCGGTCGGGGTCGGCCTGGAGGGCGCGGCGGAGCGCGTGCCGAATCCGTCGAGGTGCCGGACCCAGGTCGGAGCGGCGCACTTCGGGGCGACAGCTCCAGCGTCGGCCGGTGGCAGCCAGGTACAGCACCGCGGCGGCGCAGTACACGTCGCCGGGCTGGCCAGGATTCGGTTCGGGCGGCTGGAATCCGGGGGTGCCCATCACCGCATCGGGGTCGGTGAGCCCGGTGTCGGTCGCGGCGTCGACCCGCGCCAGCCCGAAGTCGATCAGCACCGCCCGGTCCGGCAGCAGCACGATGTTGCCCGGGGTCACGTCCCGGTGCGTCAGCCGCGCCCGGTGCACCTCCGCGAGTCCCGCCAGCAGGTCGCGTCCCAGGCGCAGCAACTCGCGCTGGCCCAGCGGCCCCTCCCGCAACCGCTCCGCCAGTGAGGGACCGGGGAGGTACTGCATGACACAGACGGGGATCCCCTCGACCACATCGGCGAGGTACACCTGTGGCAGGTTGGGATGGGGCTCCAGCCGGGCCAGGAGCTGGCCTTCGCGCAGGAACCGCGCGTCAGTCTCCGGGGTGCGGCAGTCCTCGCGGATGGTCTTGATCACGACCATGCGACCCAGCCGCAGGTCGCGCGCGAGGAAGAGGGTGCCCATCCCCCCCGACGCGAGTTCCCGCTCCAGGACGAAACCGGACCCCAGCGCGGCCTTGAGGCGCTCGAAGACGGTGGACATTGAGGTGGGAGAAGCTACGGCTCCTCCCGTCAGGCGGCCAGCGGGACGCTATCCCAGCCGCGCCCGCACCCGGCCTCCCACGCCCAGCCCGAGCCGGCGCGCCGCCGAGCCATCGCGCACCGCGATCTCCACCGAGCCGCCGGACCCGACGTAGGCCAGCAGCGCTCCCGACGGCACGTCACCGAAGGTGGTCCGCAGCGGTCCGATCACCAGCGCCTCCGCCTCCAGCACCGCGTGGGACGGAACCAGCTCCGGATCGAGGTTGGTCACCAGGTTGCCGTAGCGGTCGACGTAGATCACTTCTCCGATCACCATCTTTCCCTCGTGGTGCGGCACCGCGGCACTTACCCGGCGCGGCATCCCGGCGTACCGTTGCCCGAGCCGACTGAGCGGCTCCCCTCGCGCCAGGGCCGCCGCCGCGGGTGCGAACAGGTCGCGACCGTGGAAGGTGGGCGAGGCGAAGGCTGGCGTCTCCAGGCTCACGGCATCGACCTCGGTTCCCCGCATGACCCCGGTGAACAGGCCGTTGTCCGGACCGACGAAGAACTGTCCCCCGGCCTCGAACGCGAGGGGAGCCCGGGTGCCCCCGACCCCGGGATCGACCACGGCCAGATGGACCGTGCCGGCCGGGTATTGCACCCAGACCCGGTTCAGGATGTAGCTCGCGGCCGCCACGTCTCCCGGCGCGATATCGTGGGTGATGTCGACCAGGGTGGCAGCGGGAGCCTGGGTCAACAGAACTCCCTTGATCTCGCCGACGTAGGAGTCGCCGGTACCGTAGTCCGTCAACAGGGTGATCACGGGCATGCCCCAAAGTTACATGCCGGAACCGGGACGGCGAGCCTTTGCGGCGAACCGCACCGACAACCAGCGGGAAGAGGCGATGAGCCGCGAGCAACTCGAGTCGGCACTGCAGGGGCGGTTCCTGGTGGAGCGGGAGCTGGGCCAGGGCGGCATGGGCGTCGTCTACCTGGCCCGGGACCTCGCTCTGGACCGCCCGGTCGCCATCAAGGTCCTGCGGGAACCGCTGGCCGGCGTGCCGGAGCTGCGGCGCCGGTTCCTGCAGGAAGCGCGGACCGCAGCCCGGCTCTCCCATCCCAACGTGGTGCCGGTCTTCGCGGTCGAGGAGCACCCGCAGCTGGTCTGCTTCGTCATGGCCTGGGTGCCGGGAGAGACCCTCGCCGAGCGAGTGCGGCGCGACGGCCCGTTGCCGGCGCCCGCCGCGGCGCGGCTGGTGCAGGAGCTGGCCTGGGCCCTCGCCTACGCGCACCAGCACGGGATCGTGCACCGGGATGTGAAGCCGGAGAACGTGCTGCTGGAGCGGGGTAGCGGCCGGGCGCTGCTCACCGACTTCGGGATCGCGCGGCTCCACGACGCCTCCGACACGACTCCAGCGGGGCGGACGCTGGGGACGCCCCGGATGGTGAGCCCGGAGCAGGCGGCCGGCGAGCCGCTGGATGGACGCAGTGATCTGTACTCGCTCGGCGTCACGGCGTTCTTCGCCGTCACCGGACGGTACCCCTTCGAGGCCGAAACCGCCGCCGAGCTGCTGGCCCAGCATCTCACCCTCCCCGCCCCTCCTGTCGCGGTGCTCCAGCCCGGCCTGCCGGTCCCCCTGGCCCGGGCCATCGACCGCTGCCTCGCCAAGAGCCCAGAGGACCGCTTTGCCAACGGCGAGGAACTGGCTGTGGCGCTCGGTGGCGGGATGGAGATCTCTCCGGTACCGCGGACTCTGGCCCAATTGGCACGGGAGATCTCGAGCCTCGGCGTGGACCTGGTCGGGTTCGGGACGCTGGCCCTGGTGGCCGCGATCGCGCAGCAGCTGCTGCGGGACTTCCTGGGCATGGGGCTGGTCTATACCGTCGGCATTTCACTGGTGCTGGTGAGTCTCGCCATGCTGCGGGGCCTCAATCTGGCCCGCCTCACCCGCGAGGCATCCCGCGAGGGGTGGACCGATCTGGACCTGCGGGCCGCGGCCGAGCGGGAGGCCCGGGCCGGGGAGCTCCGGGCCGCGCCAGACCTCCGCTGGCGGGTGCCCGCCTATCTCGGCGGCCTGGCGCTGCTGGTCCTGGTGTGGCTGGGCCCCAAGCAGTGTGGCCTGGAGCGGCTGGAAGGTCCCGTCGCCTGGCTGATCGAATTGTTCAGCCTGGCCGCACCGGTGGCCCTGGGCCGCTGGTTCGGTGGCGCGCTGGAGGCTCCGCGGGATGGCCGGCCCGGGCTGCTGAGCCGATTCTTCCTGAGGTTCAAGTCGGGGATGTTCTTCCGATGGCTCGGTGGGCGTCGGGGCGTGGCGCCCGCGGTGCTGCCGGATCAACCCACGGAAGTGCTGCTCGCCGAGGCAGCGCGTGACCTGCTGAAGGCGCTGCCCGCCGCCGACCCCGAACGGGCCCGGGCCCTCGACCTGCTGGGCCGGATGGAGCGGGACGCGGCGTTGCTGCGAGGTCGGCTGGATGACCTGGATCAGGCCCGCGCTCTGGTGGGCCCGGCGGGTAGCTCGCAGCGGAAGGCAGTGGAGGATACCCTGGACGCCGCACGGCGGGAGGCGGCGGCCCGGCTGGGCGCCGCCACGGCCGGCCTGGAATCCCTGCGGCTGGAGCTGCTGCGCCGCCGGGCCGGGCTGGCTGCGGGCGGGAACCTGACTGACGACCTGACGAAGCTGCGGCGGCTCTCGGAGCGGATCGACGCTTCGCTGGAGAGTGAGCCCGACTCTTGATGCTGCCGAACAGTTGCGGTTGATTCGTGCCGCAGAGTAGGGCCCCGGGGATTGCTTCGCCGCCAGAGGCCGCCCGGGACAAGCCGCCGGGTCGTACCGACAGCACCACGTGCTACCGCAGCGAAGTGATCAATCCAATCACCGTGAGAGCGGTCCCTGTCCAGAAGAGGAACATCCACAATACGAGCCTCGAACCGCGCCTCGGCCTGTCCAATGCGCGCCTCCACCCGGCCCCAGTTGAGGTCGTTCTGCTCCCTGAGTTCCTGGCGATACGTGGCACCCACCTGGTTGAACCACTCCACGAGATTGTTCGCGATCTCGTCGCCGAAGGTATCGTAGAAGCGCTTCGAGAGTCTGGCCGTCACCGGGATGGAGCACCCCAAGTTGAGGAGGCTCCCACATGACGATACGCTCGGCGGGGCCAGGGGCGCGATCCGCCGCGCCGGGCACCAACGTGACGCGGACGACCACGCAATCTCCTGCACTCCGCGCGGGACGGACCTGAGGAGTGGCGCCGTGCGCTCAACGGTTTCATCCCCGCGCGCGCGGGGAACACTTCCGCAGCATGTCCTCGAAGGTGCCGCAGTACGGTTCATCCCCGCGGGTCCGCGCCCTCGCAATGACTGCTGTGAAAGGCGCCGACTGGTGCGGGAGTTCCTAGTTGTTGAGAATGGGCAGCTGCACCGTGCGGGTACCGACTTCCTTCAGCAGCCTCGCCGCGATCGCCACCAGGCTCCGCGCAGCGGGGCTCTCGGGCTCGGCCGCGACGATGGGCTTGCCCTGGTCCGCGAGGTTGGCCATCCCCGGTTGCAGCGGTACGGTGCCGAGCAGCGGTACCTTGAGTTCATCTGCCAGCCGCTGACCGCCGCCGGCCCCGAAGAGTTCCAGCCGCTGCCCCGTGGCCGGATCCACCCAGGCACTCATGTTCTCCACGATGCCGATCACGGGCACCCCGACCTTCTCGAACATCTTGGCCCCGCGCAGCGCATCCCCCACCGCCATTTCCTGGGGCGTGGTGACGATCACCGCGCAGCGCACCTGGCACGACTGCACCAGCGAGAGCTGGGCATCGCCGGTCCCGGGCGGCAGATCCACCAGGAAGTAGTCCAGCGGCCCCCAGTCCACGTCGCGCAGAAACTGGTTCACGATCTTCATGATGATGGGGCCGCGCCAGATCGCCGCGGCGTCCCGCTCGACCAGGAACCCCAGCGACATCAGACGCACGCCCCAGGCGGTGAGCGGCTGGATCCGTCCCTGAGTCACCGGCGGTTTCTCGAACACCCCGAACATCCGCGGGATGTTGGGCCCGTAGACGTCGCCATCCATCAGCCCGACCCGGTATCCCTGCGAAGCCAGGGCCACCGCCAGGTTGACCGAGACGCTCGACTTCCCCACCCCACCCTTGCCCGACGAAATCGCGATGATCTGGCCCAGTACCAGCGGCTCGACGGCGGCCGGCCCTGACCCGTCGGGAGGGGGGCCCGGGGGCCCGTGACTGCTCTTCGCCGGTCCGCCGGGGTCGGTCACGCTGATCCGCAGCTCCGCCGGCTTCACCCCATCGACCGCGCGCACCGCGGCCCGGACCTCGCGCACCAGGGTGGCGGGGTCCTCGCGGGAGAGCAGGAAGGTGAAAGAGACCTTGCCGTCCTCGGTGACCGTCAGGTCCCGCACCATTCCAGCGGACAGCACGTCATTGTCGAGCCGGGGGTTCCGGATGCGACCCAGCGCAGCGGCGACGCGGGCGGGGAGGGAGTCGGGCACGTCAGGGGCGACGCGGTGACTGGGCGACAAGCCGATGAGGCGACGAGGCGACGAGGCGACGAGGCGACAAGGCGACAAGGCGACAAGACGACAGCAAGCCGGGAGTAGTCGTTACCGTCCGTACCGCCGCTACCGTGCGCCTCAAATCGCCTCCACCAGCTTGACTTCCGGCACCAGCTGCTTGAGCCGGGTCTCGATGCCCTGCTTGAGCGTGAGGGTCGACGCCGAACACCCATGACAGGTGCCGCCCAGCCGGAGCAGCAGCAGCCCCTGAGCCTCGTCGAAGTCGATCACTTCCACGGTGCCCTTGTGGGACGAGATGTAGGGTCGGAGCGTGTCCAGGGACTGCTCGATGCGTCCCAGGATGTCTGGGTCCTGCCGGGTCTCATTCATACGCCATGTCCGTTGCCAGAAAGGTAGTCACGGGCTGCGGCCAGCACCCGGGACTGCACCTGGGCGAGAGATCCCTCGAGGGAGAGCCCCGAGGCCTTGGTGTGCCCCCCACCGCCGAAGGGCCTGCTGAACGCCGCCACGTCGACCGCACCCACTGAACGCAACGACACCTTCACCCTTCCGGCGGCGATTTCCCGAAACAGGAGCGCCATGCGGATGCCCGAGATGCTCCGGGGCACCTCCACGATTCCATCCAGATCATCGGGTGTCGCCCCCAGCCGCTCCAGTGCCCCCGGTGGTACGGTCACCCAGGCCAGCCCGTGGTCCGGCTCCACCACCAGGGTCTGGAGGGTCTCGGCCAGCAGCCGGGCCCTGCCTTCGGGCGCGTTGGCGTAGACATCCAGGTAGATCTGCTCCGGATCGAGCCCGGTCTCGAGCAGCGCGGCGGCGGCCCTCAGCACCGCCGGCCGGGTGTTGCTGAATCGGAAGGCGCCGGTGTCCGTCATGATGGCGACGTACAGCGCCCGCGCCGCCAGCGGGCTCAGCGCCCAGCCGTTGGCCACCGCCAGTTCGTAGATGAGCTCACCAGTGGCCGACGCCTCCTGGTTCACATACCGCGGGCCATCGGGAAGGTGGCCCGTGCTGACGTGATGATCGACGCAGGCCACCGGCACCCCTCGTTCCTGGACGGTGTGGCTCAGCATGCCCAGCCGTCCCACGTCGGAGATGTCCAGCACCAGGATCAGATCGGCGCGACGCAGCTCCTTGACCGCCTCCGGGGACCGATCCACGCCGGGAAGGTCCCGGAACAGGAAGTGGTAGCGTTCCGGCGTGGGCGATGGATTGGTGACCACCGCGTCGATCCCCTGGGCCTTGAGCAGGTGTATCAGGCCCGCTTCGCTCCCCAGCCCATCACCATCGGGATTGACGTGGGTGGTGATGCAGATCCGCTGCCCGGCTTTGAGACACTGGGCAAACGCGCGAGCCTGAGCGGTACGGTCGGGAGTGAGCACTACGGTCATGGGCTTAAGATAAGGGACTGGGACGGTCGGCCAAGGTCCAACGTGAACTGGGGCGGCAGGTTGCCCTGCCGCCCCCCGGCGCCGGTGAGCCGGGATCGGTGCGGTTCCGGCTCAGCCCGCCCGGTTCAGGACCGAGTGCTTCCGGCCGTAGGCGAAGTAGACGACCAGACCAATCGCCAGCCAGATCAGCAATCGCTCCCAGGTCCGCCACGGCAGGTGGTACATCAGGAACAGGGCCGAGAACGCACCAAGGGTGGCCGTGACGGGGTAGATGGGGGCCTTGAAGGGCCGCTCCAGGTTGGGTTCCCGGAGGCGAAGCACGACGATCCCGATCGAGACGATCACGAAGGCGAGCAGGGTACCGATGGAGACCAGACTGCCGGCCTCGCGCACGGTGAACCACCCTGCGGGAATCGCCACCGCGAGGCCGGTCACGATGGAAGTGATCCACGGGGTCTGGAACTTGGGGTGGACCTTGTTCACGGCCTGGGGCAGCAGCCCATCGCGCGCCATGCTGTAGAACACCCGGGACTGGCCCAGCAACATGACCAGGATCACCGAAGAGAGACCAGCTATGGCGCCCAGCTTGATCAGGGTCGAGAGCCACCCCAGCCCGGCCCGGTCCGCCACGACCGCGATCGGATCCGGCACGTTCAGCTCGGAGTAGGACATCACGCCGGTGGCGATGCCGGACACCACGATGTACAGCACGGTGCACACCAGCAGTGAGCCGATAATGCCGATAGGCATGTCGCGCTGCGGGTTCTTGGCCTCCTGGGCCGCCGTGGACACGGCGTCGAACCCGATATAGGCGAAGAACACCACCCCGGCGCCGGCCATCACCCCATCCCAG
>CALMOP010000106.1 GCA_937871775.1 uncultured Gemmatimonadota bacterium
CGGGCGCCAGCGCCGGCTCCGACACCCGGTTCTCCTGGAGCCTCGGCGCCGGCGCCAAGTACCTGCTCGCCAGCGGGCGGGCGGGGATCCGTTCCGACCTCAAGCTCTGGGTCACTCCCTATCCGTCAGGTGACTACGGGGTCTGGTGCGGCTGGTATGCGTGTACCGTCGTGCAAGGGACGACGTGGGTTACCCAGGGCCAGATTACCGGTGGGGTGTTCTTCCTGTTCTGAGGGCAAAGACGCATAGACCGAGTCGGAGGAGAGCCGTGGGCGCGGACCATTGATGTTCCGAACATTCATAACGGTGCCGCTCGCGGCCCTCATTCTATTCGGGGGCAGCCCCCGCTCCGCTTACGGTCAGGCCCAAGCCCAGGTCTTGGCTCAGGCGCAGATCGCTAGCCTGCCGTGTCCGGATTGCCGCCCGCCGCAACGATTCTGGGCCGCGTCCGGCGAATTGATGGCGGTCCAGTTCATCCCCTGGGCGTTCACCCGGTTCGTCCGGAACGGCGAGTGGTCGCGCATTGGTCCCACGAGTTGGCTCGACAACCTGAAGTTCCCCTGGCAGTGGGACAACAATCAGTTCGCCAATAACCAGTTCTCCCATCCCTATCACGGGAGCCAGTACTTCAACGCGGCCCGCAGCAACGGCTACAACTTCTGGCAGTCGGCCCCCTGGGCGTTCGCAGGGAGCCTCATGTGGGAATTGTTCGGCGAGGTCTGGGCGCCGGCGCCCAACGACCTCGCCAACACCACGCTCGGCGGCATCACCCTCGGCGAGATGCTGTTCCGGTTCTCCTCCCTGACACTCGACAACCGGGCCACCGGCTCCAACCGTGTGGTGCGCGAAGTGGGCGCCACCCTCATCAACCCCGTCCGGGGGTTCAATCGCCTGGTGCGAGGGGAGATGGGCCGAATCTCCGAAACGCCGCCGGAGTGGCGTCCGAGCTGGCTCCAGGCGTCAATGGACGTGGGGTACCGCCGGTTCTCGAAGTCGGCCTCGTTGGACGACCCGGACGCGCGGGATCAGGGATTCGTACAGTTCTCCGTCTTCTACGGCGACCAGCTTGCGGACCTCGGACGGGAGCCCTTCTCCGCGTTCCAGGTGGTCGGCACGCTGGCGAGCCGATCGGCCAATCACAAGGCCCTCCAGGAGCTCAGGGTCCGCGGCAACCTCGCCGCCAAGCCGCTCGGTTCGGGAGCGGGGAGGAACCTGCTCGCGGCCTTCATGACCTACGAATACATCAGCAACCCCGCCGTCGACTTCGGGGCGCAGGGCTTCCAGGGCGGCATCGTCGTCGCCCGGTCGAACCCGGCCAAACCCGTCAGTTTCTATGGCGAGGCCATGGCGCGGGCGAATCCCATCGCCGCCATCCGCTCCGATTACTTCGTGACAGCCGAGGGCAGGGACTACGACTACGGCGTGGGGCTGGGGGCCCGCCTGGAGGGTCGGGCGCTGTGGCAGGGGAAGGGCACCGTTCGCCTGTCGGGCGGATACATCTGGCTCCCGGTGCTGAGCGGCTTTCCCGGAGAACACAATCTCTGGACCCTGAGCGCGGAG
>CALMOP010000107.1 GCA_937871775.1 uncultured Gemmatimonadota bacterium
GTGCAACGTGCATCCCTGGATGCACGGCTATTTCGCGGTCCTGAGCACGTCCAACTTCGCCCTGACCGGGACCGACGGCAGCTTCACCATCAAGGATCTGCCGCCGGGGAAGTACACCGTCACGGCGTGGCACGAGCGGATGGGCAGCCAGAGCCAGGAAGTCACGGTCGCAACCGGCGCGGCCACCGCCAACTTTGTCTTCAAGGCCCTCCCCTACTGAGGGTCCCCAGGGCACTGCCGCCGAGCGAGCCGTACGCCACGTGGGCCCCGGCTCGCCGGCGCATGACTCTCAGCTGCGGAGGCGCACCAGCGTGGGCAAATTGTTCGCGGTCCTGTTGACGATCATCACCGCCGTCTCGATGTACATCTTCCTGTCCCGCACCTGGTGGCTGCCCCACGATATCTCGGTGCTAGGTCATGGCATCGACCACCAGCTGATGGAGACGCTGGTCGAGTCCGGCATTCTGTTCGTGGCGGCGCAGCTGGTGCTGGCCGCGTTCGTTTGGCGCTTCGGCGGGGACGGCGACGGTCGCGCGATCAAGACCTTCCCCGGCGGCGCCATCCCCATGGTCGTGATCGCGACCCTGCTGGTCGGCGGGGAGGTCCTGGCCCTCACCCTGGTTGGCACCAAGGTGTGGTCCAGTATCTATCAGGCGCCGCCGGACCCCAATGCCCTGCGGATCGACGTGCTGGCCGAGCAGTTCGCGTTCTATTTCCGGTACTCGGGGGCGGATGGCCGCTTCGGCACCATTCATCCCGAGCTGATCGACGAGGGCAACGGCAATATCTACGGTCTCGACCCGGCCAATGACACCACCGCCCGGGACGACATCGTCTCCGCCAGCCTGGTGGTACCGGTCAACCATCCGATCCTGCTCAGCATGCACGCCAAGGACGTGGGCCACGCCTTCTATGTGCCCGCGCTCCGCATCCAGCAGGACTTCGTGCCCGGCCTCCTGATCCCGCTCCAGTTCACCGCCACCCAGCCGGCGAAGGAGGAGATCGTCTGCACTCAGTTGTGCGGGCTGGGGCATTACAACATGCGCGGCTATCTGGAAGTGATGCCCCAGGAAGAGTTCGACCAGTGGCTGGCGGACCAGGCCAGCAACTAGCCGGACCGGCCGGGCATCTCCCGGCGCGGCGGCACCCCCGTACTCACCGTTGAGGCCAGCTCCATGGCAGACAGCGCGTCACCAAGCCCCGTCCACCGCGACACCACCGAGAAGCTCGCCCAGCTCAAACACCTGCCTCCGGAGGGCTTCCTCCGGACCCATGTGTTCAGCCTCGACCACAAGGTGATCGGGAAGCAGTACCTCGACATGGCCCTGGTCGCCGTCATCGTCGGCATGGTGCTCTCCTGGCTGATGCGGTTCCACCTCGGGTTTCCCGAAACCCCGGTCCCCGGGCTTGGGACGATCGCCCCGAGCAGCGGGGCGGGCGGCGTCATGACGCCGGAGCTGTACCTGTCCCTGATGACCATGCACGGCACCATCATGGTGTTCTTCGTGCTGACCACGGCCCCGTTCGCCGGCTTCGGGAACTTCTTCCTGCCCATCCAGGTAGGGGCGGAGGACATGGCGTTCCCCCGCTTCAACATGATGTCCTTCTGGGTCACCTTTGTCGGATTCCTGGTGCTGCTCGCCGCCTTCCTGGTGCCGGAGGGAGCACCCATCTCCGGCTGGACCGCCTACGCCCCGCTCAGCGCGGTCGGCAAGGACGCCGGGCCCGGCCTGGGCCTGGGGCAGACCCTGTGGGCGGTGTCGATCGCGCTCTTTTGCGTGGGTCAGCTGCTCGGCTCGCTCAACTTCATCACCACGACCCTGGATCTCCGCACCAAGGGCATGTCCCTGGCCCGCATGCCCTTCTCGACCTGGGCCTGGTTCATCACCTCGATCATCGGCCTGATCGCCTTCTCGGTCCTGCTTCCCGCCTGCGTGCTGTTGTTTCTCGACCGCGTGGGTGGCACCAGCTTCTTCATCCCCGCCGGCCTGGTGATCAGTGACCGGCTGCAGCCGCACTCGGGCGGGTCGCCGCTCCTGTGGCAGCACCTGTTCTGGTTCTTTGGGCACCCCGAGGTGTACATCGCCATTCTGCCCGGCTTCGGGATCGTCTCCCATGTCCTCCCGGCCTTCGCCCGCAAGCCGGTGCTGGGCCCCAGGCTGCTCATCGGGTGCATGGCGGCGATCGGGTTCCTGAGTTACACGGTCTGGGGCCACCACATGTTTCTCAGCGGGATGAACCCCTTCTCGGCCACCCTGTTCTCGGTGCCCACGCTGGTCATCACCATCCCGGCCACCATAGTGGTCCTGCTGTGGATCGGAACCCTGTACGGCGCGCGGCTGCGGTTCACCACCGCAGCCCTGTTCTGCATCGGGTTTATCTCGGTGTTCGTGAGCGGCGGGATCAGTGGCTTCTTCCTGGCTCAGCCCTCCATCGATACCTACCTGCACGGGACCTATTTCGTCGTGGGCCACTTCCACTTCGTCATGGGGGTCGCGGCGATGTTCGGCATCTTCGCCGGGACCTATTTCTGGTTCCCCAAGATGTACGGCCGGATGATGAACGAGACCCTCGGCAAATGGCACTTTGTACTGACCTTCATCGGAGTCTACTGCATTTTCATGCCCATGCACTACCTGGGCCTGGCGGGCAACGTGCGACGGTACTCCGCCTTCACCGACGAGTACATGAAGGGCAGCCTGCCCCTGCACCGCTTCATCACCTACGCTGCCCTGGTGACCGGAGCGGTGCAGATCCTGTTCTTCATCAACCTGTTCTGGAGCCGGTTCCGGGGCGCCGTGGCGCCCGAGAATCCCTGGGAGGCCACCACCCTGGAGTGGTCCACCAGCTCGCCGCCGCCGTTTGACAACTTTGGGACCTGGCACCCGGTGGTGTACCGCGGCCCCGACGAGTACGGAGTCGAAGGGCCATCCGGGGACTTCCGAATGCAGGCCGTTCCGGACCGTGGTGGCAAGGGAGCCCCCGCATGAGCACCGCGAATCCGGTGATCACGAGCAGCCCCTCACGGACCGGGGTCTGGGTCGGGATCGCTGCCATCACGATGTCGTTTGCCGCGTTCACCAGCGCCATGGTGGTACGCCAGGGCGCCGCCCCGGACTGGCTCCATTTCCGGCTGCCTCCGCTCCTGTACCTCAACACCGTGATCCTGCTGGCCAGCAGCGCCACCCTGGAGCGCTGCCGGCGGCGGGCCGCTTCCGGGGCCGGCCCGGCCGCGGCGATCCCGTGGCTCGCGGCCAGCATCACGCTGGGCCTGCTCTTCGTGGTCGGCCAGGCTCTCGCGTGGCGGGACTTGGCTGCCCAGGGGCTGTACCTCGCGACCGGCCCGAGCAGCGCTTTCTTCTACCTGTTGACTGCGGTCCACGCCATTCACCTGCTGGGCGGGGTGGTGGCCCTGATCTACGTCTGGTTCCGCCTGGTCCGCACCGAAGCCAACAACGTCCCGTCCGCCCTGGGGGCGACCGTCTTGTACTGGCACTTCGTCGGCGTGCTGTGGCTGTACCTGCTGCTGATCCTCGCGATTCGACTCTGAGGTCCCCCGGGAGGCGATGTGCACGATTCCGAGATGACGCTGGGTCCCGGTGCCCTCTCCAGGGCGGAGGAGTCCCCCTACGGCATCAAGTCCCGCAAGATGGCGATGTGGCTGTTCATCATCGCCGACGCGGCCACCTTCGGCTCCATCCTCTTCGGGTATGGCTACCTCCGGCTCGGCAGCCCCGACTGGCCTCGACCGTTCGCGTTTTTCCCCACAATCCTGAACGCGGCAGTGATGACATTCATCCTGCTCAGCAGCAGCCTTACCATGCTGGCCGCGGCAGATGCTGCTCAAGCCGGCCGCCGCTCCCAGGCGGTTCGCTGGCTGGCCGTGACGGCGCTGCTGGGCGTGGCCTTCGCGGGGCTGCACCTGCGCGAGTGGTTCACGATGTTCGGAGAGGGCTGGAGCCTGTCCCACAACCCGGCCGGCGGTCCGGTGCTGTTCGGCGCTTCCTTCTTCAGCATCACCGGACTGCACCTGCTGCACGTGACTGCCGGAGTGGTGGCCCTGACCGTGATGGCGCTGGGCCACCAGCGGGGCCGCTTCGATGCCGTGCACGTCGAGACCACCGGCCTCTACTGGCACTTCGTCGATCTGGTCTGGATGTTCGTGTTTCCGCTACTTTATCTCATGAACGCCCACTGACGGGCCCGCGCAGGAGCGATCCGGTATGACTGCCACGCAGGCGGGACCCGTCCCCGGGATGAGACTCAACCTGGTCGTATGGCTCGGTTTGATGCTACTGGTGGTCGCCGAGGTGGCGCTCACCTACGCTCACCTCTCCACGGCTGCCCAGCTCGCCGGCCTGCTGTCCCTCGCCATCATCGAGGCCGCGGTCGCGCTGCTCTACTTCATGCACCTCAAGTACGAGCGACCGCTGCTGTTCTGGACCCTGATCCCCACCCTGGTATTCACCCTGGTGCTGATGGACCACTTCTGGCCGGATGCACTCCGGCTGCTACACCTGCGGCTGGGTGCCCCCTGACGGGCGGCGAGGCAGGCTGTGATCTGGGAATGGGAGGTGTGGTGCGCGGCGGCCGGTGTATCCGGCATTGATGCCATGGCCCGGTTCATGAGCGCCATGCTCGGCGGGATGGTCATCCTGGTGCTGCCGGCCTTCGCCGTGTGCACCGGGATCACGATCATGGCCTATCGCCGCCGCAACCAGTGGGCCCCGGACCGGCCCTGAGCCCTGGACCGCACCGGCCGTCTGCTCCCGGGTCCAGCCTTGGACCGCACGCCCAGTGGGAACCCGGCATGACACGAAACGAGACCCTCGAGCAGTTCGCCCAGCGGGTCGCAGCCGCCGCTCCCACTCCCGGGGGCGGGGCCGTCGCGGCGGTGACCGGTGCCCTCGCGGCCGCCCTGACCGCCATGGCCGGTCGCCTCACCCCGGCCCCGGAAGGGCAGCTCCCGCCCAACGCCAGTCACCTCGTCGAGGCGGCGGACCACGTGTCAGGCAGGCTGCTGGAGCTTGCCAGGGAGGACGAGGAGGCCTATCGGGTGGTGCTGGAGGCTCGGCGGTCCGGCGACCGGGTGGCCCTGGCCCGGGCCTGGCGCGGCGCGACTCGGGTGCCGGCCGATGTGGTGCGACTGTGCCGGGAGATTGCCCTCCTGG
>CALMOP010000108.1 GCA_937871775.1 uncultured Gemmatimonadota bacterium
GCGGTCGATGCCGCTCGACAGCTCGGAATCGGAGCCGCGGCGGAGCACCAGGACGTTCTCATCAGACCCGGTGCGGGCCAGCGCGGCCCGGAAGCCCGAGGCCAGCGCCAGCATCCCGATGAACACCGCTACCACCAGGCCGATGCCGAGCGCGGTGAGACCGGTCGACACCGGCCGCTGCAACATGCTCCGGGCGTTGTAGACCAGGGGAATCTTCATTCAACCCTCCGCAGCGCCTGGACCACCGGCAGCCGGGCGGCCTGAATCGCCGGGACCAGGCCGCTCGCCAGGAGGAGGAACAGGGCCACCCCGGCGCCCAGCGCCAGGGTGGCCCCGGTGACATCGAACCCGGGCAGGAAGCCGCCCGCGTTGAAGTTGGTGGAGCGGTACAGGATCTTGGCGCCCCCCAGGCCGACCACCGCGCCGGTCAGCGCGATCGCGGCGGTTTCCAGCATCACCAGCCCGAACAGGGTCCGGTCGGAGAACCCGATGGTCTTGAGGACCGCGACCTCCGCGGTCCGCTCCCGGGCACTCATCATCCTCGCCTTGGCGGTGACCAGCAGGATGGCGAACACCACCGCGAAGCCCATTGTCCCCATCAGCAGGCTGACGTTGCCCCACATGGTCGCGAAGCTGGCGTTGAAGGCCTGCTCGGTCCCGGTCTTGGTGGCCGCGCTGGAGTTCCGGAACTGCCCGTCGACGGTCTTCGCGATCGCGGCTGCCTGGTTCGCGTCGTGGATCCGGATCACGTACCACCCCGCGTCACCGGGATTGTGGAGCCGCTCCTCGAGATAGTCGTGATGGAAGAGCAGCATGTCGTCGTTGATGACCGGGTCGGTCGGGGTGTAGATCCCCCGGACGGTAAAGGTCCAGTCGCCCGGGAAGATGGTGCCCTGGATCGTCACGTCCTGGCCCAGCCGCCAGCCGAAGGCGTCCACCAGGCGGCGTCCGATGATCGCGGCGGAGCGCTCGCGCAGGAACGCCTGTTTC
This sequence comes from uncultured Gemmatimonadota bacterium, assembly GCA_937871775.1. Taxonomy (GTDB): domain Bacteria; phylum Gemmatimonadota; class Gemmatimonadetes; order Gemmatimonadales; family GWC2-71-9; genus JADJOM01. The sequence goes on from CALMOP010000108.1 coordinate 991, forward strand.
TGGTCCTCCGGCAGAGCGATCTCCGGATACATCTCGAGATACGACTCGGGATCGACCGCGAACTGCGCGAAGAACCGCTTGGTGTCGCCGTAGCGGCCGCCGAACCAGTTCGCCCAGGTCACGGCCTCCACCCCAGGCACCGTACGGAGCTTGTTGACGTAACCCAAGGGCAGGGTGAACACGATGCCGGTTGCGTTGGTACTCACCAGCCGCCGGGCGCTGCCAAACTGGGCCGCCGCCTGCAGGGTGGTGACCACGGTCCGCAGCGAGGCAAACAGGAACAGCGCCAGGGCCACACTCGCGGTGGTGAGCAGCGTGCGGAGCGGGTGCCGCCGGAGGTTGGCAAGCACGAGGTGCAGGAACTTCATGCCGGCACCCCATGACGCTCGATGAGGGTCCCCTTGTCGAGGTGGAGCACCGTCCTGGCGGCCTCCGCGGCGTGGGCATCGTGGGTGACGATAAGAATCGTCTTCGCGAACTCCCCATTCAACCGTCGCAGCAGCTGCAGCACGTCTGCCGAGCTCCGTGCGTCGAGCTGCCCGGTGGGCTCATCCAGCAGCACCAGGGTGGGGTCGGCCACGATGGCCCGGGCGATGGCGACCCGCTGCTCCTGCCCGCCGGAGAGCTGCCGCGGGTAGTGGGCCATGCGATCATCCAGTCCCACCACGCCGAGCGCGATCCGGATACGCTGATCCCGCTCCTTGCGGGAGAGCCGGGTGAGGAGCAGCGGGAGCTCCACGTTCTGATAGGCGGTGAGCACCGGCAGCAGATTGAGCTGCTGGAACACGAAGCCGATATGCCGCGCCCGCCACGGCGCCAACTGGCCCGGCGTCATCGAGCTCACCTCGGCGCCGGCCACGCGGATGGCGCCACGGGTGGGCCGATCCAGCCCCGCGACCAGGTTGAGCAGGGTCGACTTCCCAGAGCCGGAGGGCCCCATCAGCGCGGTGAACGAACCCTCGGGGATATCGAGCGTCAGGCCCGTGAAGATTTCGATCCGCTCGGCGCCGCGCTGGAACGACTTGTCGACGTCCCGGATTTCGACGAGTGCCACAGAGGATCTCCAGAGGTGAGAGAGAGGTGGAGGTACGGTCAGGGGCCGGTCAAACTGCCCGCCGGCACAACCCGCTGGCCAGGTGAAGGAGCGTCGACCCCGCCGAGCAGGAGCTGTTCCCCGCCGACGAGCCCGGAGCGGATCTCGCGATGGCCGCCGCTCACCGGTCCGGCATCGACCGGCCTGGGCTCCAGCCGCCCCTCACGCACCAGCCACACCACCGAGCGTCCGTCCCGGATGCGTACCGCTTCGGCTGGCACCCGGATGGGCTGCCTCGTCGCGCTGGAAACCGGCGCCGCCGATTCGGGCTCCAGGAAGTCCACGCGAGCGCCCATCTCCGGGAGGATGCGCGGATCGTGGTCGAGAATGCTCACCTTCACCTGCACGGTGGCCCGCTGCCGATCGGCGGTCGGGACCACCTGACGTACCCGACCGCGAAAGGCGGTATCGGGATAGGCATCGAGCGTGATCCTGGCGGACTGCCGGGTGCCGATCCGCGCGATATACGCTTCATTGACGTCGACCTCGACTTCCAGCGAAGCCAGATCGGCCATGGTCACCACCGCGCCGCGGGTGAGTCCGCCGCCCACCGACGGGGCGACGACCTCGCCCACTTCGGCCTCCTTCCGGAGCACCGTGCCGGTGAAGGGAGCCCGGATCACCGTGTAGTCCAGATTGGCCTCCGCGTACTTGAGGTCGGCCGCCGCCGCGGTCACCCGCGACTCGGCCGCCCGGGCCCGGGCCTCCGCCTGGGCCGCCTCGCTCGCCGCCGCCTCGGCCTCCTGTTCGGAGACCAGATCCTGACCCTGACGCCGGATGTCTGCCACCCGCCGGGCCTCTCGCACCAGCTGATCGCGCCGGGCCCGGGTCTCAATGACCTCGGCCTGGGACGTGGCGAGCGCGGCATCCGCCTGGGCGACCTGGGCGGCGTAGTCCGCGTTATCCAGCCGGGCGATGATTTCGCCCTTCCTGACGAAGGAGCCCTCGCTGACCCGAAGCTCGGCCAGTCGTCCTGGAAGCTTGGCCGAGACCGAGGCGCGGGTGCGGGCGACAACGTAACCGTTGGCGGTGACGCTGGTTGCGGCGCCACTCCGCGCCTCCGCGACGTCGGTCACCGTGTACACCTGCACCGGAACCGCACCCGGCCCGCGGAGCACCAGAACCGCCGTCACGGCCAGCACCAGTGCCGCAAACAGCAGGAGCAGATTCCGCCGCATCGCCCGCTGCAGCCCCGGTGATGGGGCGTCACGGTCGAGCCGCAATTTCGAGAGGTCGGGCCCGGTGGGCGATGCAGCCGGCACGGTCATGGGCCGTCAATCTATGGGGTCCGGTCGGGGTCCGAAACCGGGGAGCTACAGGGAACGGGGGGTGGGGTAGGGGGAGGCGTCGGCGAGGCGGATGAGCACTCGAGGGGCAGCCGTGAATCCGGGATTCATGGACTCCCTGATTCCAGAATCCCCCCAATCCCTCAATCCTTCAATCCCTCGAGGACTGGCGGCGACCTCAGGTCACGGCGCGCGGGTTGGCGTAGGACACGAGGTAGCCACAGGAGGGGCATCGGTCGGTATCGACGACCAGCGCCGGGCCTCCAGGTTCGCGCAACCCGCCAAACCAGGCCTCCACCGCCGGATCCGGAATCCAGACGGGTCGCGTGTTCGCGCCGGCGGTGCGGTCGAGGATGACACCTACCTGCATGGCGGTCCTGCAGAACGGGCACATGTGAGCCACCAGGACGTCGTGCTCCTTGGCTACCAGGTCGATGCGAGTCGCCGGTATTCGCTGGTTAGAAGGCAGGCTTCACCGGGGCGAGGCGATAGATGTACTTCTGCCGGCCCACCAGACTGGCCAGCAGGCCCTGTCGGGCGAGGTTCTCTTCCGCGAAGAACAGCAGCGCGCGGACCTTCATGCCGTGGGCAATGAGCTCTTCCTCCGTGCAGCCGGTGCCCGCGGTGAGCTCCTCCAGCAGGGCTGCGTACCGAGCCCGGTGCTTGAGGGCGAGGTTGGCGGCCGAGATGAGATAGCACAGCCGGTCGAAGGGGCTGTCCCAGAGCACTTCGAGAAGACCCTGGGTTGCGGCGGGGGCACTGGCGTGGGGCAAGGCCGCGGCGCGCTGCCGCTTCTGGTCCGAAGTCTGGCTTGTCATCGGGGACTTCCTGGCAGCCGATCCGCAACAGCGGCAGCGACCGCGAGTAGGAGTGAAGGTGCACCTGAAAGGTAGCGGGTCGGACGCCCTGGTGTAGGCGGGCGGCGCCCGACCGGCAATGCGCCCACATGAAGACGGCCTGAGAACTCGAGAAGCTCAGCCGGGGTGTGACGCGGATCACACCGTTCGCTTTCCGGCCCACCAGGCAGCTCCGCGGAACCGGCGCTGTGGGACTGGCCAACACGCTCTCGAGCCTCGCGGCTCCGAGCGGTTCCGACTCCCCAACCACCGCTCCTGCCTGTACCTTATTCTGCCATGTCTGCTATCCTGACTCGCCTGCGTGACGCCCTGGCCGACCGCTACGCGGTGGAGCGCGAAGTCGGGCGCGGCGGCATGGCGACGGTCTACCTGGCCCAGGATCTCAAGCACGATCGCCGGGTGGCCCTGAAGGTGCTGCACCCCGAACTGGCGGCCACCCTCGGTCCGGAGCGCTTCCTGCGCGAGATCAAGGTCGCCGCCCGCCTGAACCACCCGCACATCGTCCCCCTGCACGACTCCGGTCAGGCCGGCGACATCCTGTACTACGTCATGCCCTACATCGAGGGGGAAACCCTCCGGCACCGGCTGGCCCGGGAGCGGCAGCTCCCGCTCGACGATGCGCTCCAGATTGCCCGCAACGTGGGCGCCGCGCTGGACTACGCCCATCGCCAGGGGGTGGTGCACCGCGACATCAAGCCCGAGAACGTGATGCTGCACGAGGGCGAGGCGCTGGTCACCGATTTCGG
>CALMOP010000109.1 GCA_937871775.1 uncultured Gemmatimonadota bacterium
GGTGATGGGGTCACCCTCTACCACCAGGGCAATGGTCCCACCGACCGCGGCTTCCGGCGCCACATGCCCGACCACCATGCCGTAGGTCCCACCCGAGAAACGGCCGTCCGTGATCAGACCGACCGCGTCACCCAGGCCGGCTCCAATGATGGCCGAGGTGGGCGACAGCATCTCCCGCATCCCGGGGCCGCCGCGGGGGCCTTCGTAGCGAATCACGATCACATCGCCGGGGCGGATCCGCCCGCCGACAATTGCCTCGAGGCACGCCTCTTCGGAGTCGAACACCCGGGCGGGCCCCGTCATGGTGGGGGTCTTGACCCCGGCGATCTTGGCGACACAACCCTCGGTGGCAAGGTTACCGCGGAGGATCGCGAGGTGACCCTGGGGGTACAGGGGCCGGTCCCAGGGGCGGATCACGTCCTGACCCGCCGGCGGAGTCTCCGGTACCGCGCGCAGCGTCTCCGCGATCGTGTCGCCGGAGATGGTGAGACATGTTCCATCCAGCAGGCCGTGTGCCAGGAGCAGCTTCATGACCTGCGGGATCCCACCAGCCCGGTGCAGGTCGGTGGTCACGTAGCGTCCCGAGGGCTTGAGGTCACACAGCACCGGAACCCGGGCGCGAATCGGTTCGAAATCGTCCAGGCCAAGCGGCACCCCGGCCGCATGGGCGATCGCCAGCAGGTGGAGCACGGCGTTGGTTGAGCCGCCCACCGCCATGACCACGGCGATGGCGTTCTCGAAGGCGGCCCGGGTCAGGATCTGCCGCGGAAGCCGGTTGGCCCGCACCGCCTCCGCGAGGACCTGCCCCGAGCGGGCGGCGCTCTCGGCCTTCTCGGCATCTTCGGCCGCCATGGTGGAAGAGCCGGTCAGGCTCAGGCCCATCGCCTCGATGGCCGATGACATTGTGTTGGCGGTGAACATGCCGCCGCACGAACCGGCGCCGGGGCAGGCATGGGTCTCTACCGCACGCAGCCGCTCCGCATCGATCCGCCCGGCGCTGAACTGTCCCACGGCCTCGAAGGCGCTGACGACCGTCAGATCCTCGTTCCCCAGATGTCCGGGCCGGATGGTGCCGCCGTAGACGAAGATCGCCGGGATGTTCAGGCGCGCGATCGCGATCATGGCTCCGGGCATGTTCTTGTCGCAGCCCCCCACCGCCAGCACCCCATCCATGCTTTCGGCGCCCACCGCGGTCTCGATCGAGTCGGCGATGACCTCGCGGGACACCAGGGAGTATTTCATGCCCTCGGTGCCCATGGAGATGCCGTCACTGACCGTGATGGTCCCGAACATCTGGGGCATCGTTCCCTCCTGCCGGAGCGCGGCCTCGGCCCGGCGGGCCAGGGCGTCGAGGCCGGAGTTGCAGGGGGTGATGGTACTGTAGCCGTTGGCGATGCCGATGATGGGTTTGGTGAAATCCGCGTCGCCGAACCCGACGGCCCTGAGCATGGCCCGGTTGGGGGCCCGCTGGAACCCCTCGGTGACGATCCGGCTCCTGCGGTTGTGGGTCATGGGTAGGTCGCCATGGAGGAGGGTCGGTGCGAGCGCCCAATCTAGCGCGCTCCCCGCTCTGCCGCAGCCGGGAGGTCAGGCGCGGCTGCGGCCCAGGCTCCACTTGAGGGCAGGAGGGGTGACCACGGTGGTCACCAGCACCATGAAGACGATGGTGGAGAACAGGGTCTGATCGATGATCCGTTCGCCATGGACCACCAGGCCGAGGCCGATGTTGGCGAAGATCAGCCCGACCTCGCCGCGGGGGATCATGCCGATCCCGATGCTCAGCTTGTCGAGCTTGGTCCCGAGTACGCCCAGCCCGCAGACCTGTTTCCCGATGATCGCCGCCACGACCAGGAGGGCGGCGAGGCCGAGATGAGTGGGATCGAACATCCCGGCCAGCTCTACCTTCAGACCCATCAGGACAAAGAAGACCGGCACCAGCACGCTGGAGACGGGGCGTATCAGCTCCTCAAGGTCGTGCTCGCCTCGGTCGGCGAACTCCCGATAGTGGACCCGCTCCAGGATGAGGCCGGCGGCATAAGCGCCGACGATCGGGGCTAGGCCGATCGCTCCCGCACCGGCCGCCAGCCCAAAGCAGAACACCAGCGCAGTCGCCAGCAGCAGGCCGGTGCCCTTGAGCCGGGCCGTGAAGCTGAACAGGCGGGGGCTGACCAGCGCGCCCAGCCACAGCGCCCCCAGCAGGAAGGCAGCGGCCTTTACGAGCACCAGGAGGATGGCGGCGGCCGAGACTTCTCCGCCAACATTGGCCGCTTGAATGAGACTCGCCGTTACCGCCAGGATGATCAGGCCCAGCACGTCGTCGATGACCGCCGCCCCCAGGATGATGCGCGCCTCGGCGCTCTGGGACCTGCCCAGGTCGCGCAATACGCGGGCGGTAATGCCAACGCTGGTCGCGGTGAGGACCGCGCCAAGGTACAGGTGGGCGTACACGCTGTGTCCTGGGAGCATCAGGACGCCCACTCCGAATCCGAGGATCCACGGCATCGCGACCCCCAGCATTGCCACGACCAGCGCCCGCGCCCCGACCTGCTTCATGTCCTGGATGGTGGATTCGAGGCCAACCTCGAACAGGAGCAGCACCACGCCCAGCTCCGCCAGTCCCGCCAGGGCCAGGTTGCCGGTCAGCGCCCGGAACCAGCCCAGGCCGACCAGATCGAGATTGCCCAGCAGCACCCCGCCCAGGAGTTCGCCGAGCACGGCAGGCTGTCCCAGGCGTTCCGCGAGATGGCCGCCCAGCTTGGCGGCGGCCAGCACCGCCGCCAGGACGAGAATGAGCGAGGCGGGTCCGGCGTCAGGAGTCGAGACAAAGGCAAGGAGCATGGCGAAAGATGTGAGAAGATTGTTGGTGGGGCCAGTGAAACGAAACAGGGGGCGGAGCCCCCTGCCTCGAACATTGGCCATCGCCGTTGAGGTCATCGGGCTCCGGCGAGAGCCTCCTGCAGGGCCTGCTTCTGCGCCGCCCCGGCGGTGACCGGGGTCAGGGCGGCGGTGTCTGCCTCGCCGGTCCGGATCCGGATGACCCGCTCGATCGGTTGCGCGAAGATCTTGCCGTCACCCACCTCGCTGGTGCGGGCGGAGGCTCTCCTATAGTCCCTCGTCCTGCAGCCCCTCGTTCCGGTCCCAGTGGTACTCCATATAGGAGGCCGCCTCCTCGGCCAGCTCCGGGCCCAGCAGACGCTCCACCACGTACAGTGACATGTCGATCCCCGCCGAAACCCCGGCCGAGAGGATCACCCGCCCGTTGTCGAGGAAACGCTCGCCGGGGTGGAGTCGCGCCCTGGGCGCGGTCTGCCGCAGCAGCTCCATGGCGCTGTGATGGGTGGTCGCATCCAGTCCATCCAGCAGGCCCGCCCGGCCCAGCAGCAGGGCGCCGGTGCACACCGATAGCAGCAGTTCGGCCGCCCGCCCCGTGGTCGTGATCCACTCCAGCAGGGCCGGATTCTCCATCTCCCGTCGGGTGCCCATGCCCCCGGGAATCACCACTAGGTCGGCATGGGGGGCGGTCGCGAGGGTGTAGTGGGGGAGGATCCGGAAGCCGTTGCGCAGGGAAACCGGTCCCTCCCGTTCGGCGACCGACCAGACCCGGAAGGGATCGAGGCCATGGCGTCGGCCCGCGACCGAGAACACCTCGTAGGGTCCGGCCACGTCGAGGACTTCGGCTTCATCGAACACCAGCAGGGCCACGTCCCGGGGGGTGGCGCCGCTCACCGCTCGGCCACCCCGGGTTGCTGCGGGTCCCACCCCCGCAGCCACTCCTCGATCTCCTGGTCCAGGGTGCATCGCACCTCGGCGCGGTGCAACGTGCAGGCGGTGTCGGCCCGATTGATCCACTTCAGGGCCACTCCGCCCTGGACCTTGCCCCCCCAATGCACCGGATTCGGTTCGGCCGGAAAGCGGAGGGTCACTGCGGCAGGTCTGGTCATGGGGCTCGGGGGTGGAGGCGGGTGGAACATACGGAAGTCCATGAACCCGGAACAGGCGCAGCACCTCCGGTTTCCCGGCTCCGGCGACGTCCGTAGATTCGATCATGGCCGAAACCGCCTGTCCCACCTGCCGGACCCCGCTGCCTCCCGAGGCCCTGTATTGCCTGAATTGTGGCAGTCGGACCGGGGCGGGAGACTCTCGTGCCGCGGCGCCGGCCCCGGACATCGGGGAGCGCCTGGCCGGTGCCCTGGGGCCCAAGTACCAGGTGCGACGCATGTTGGGGGAGGGCGGTTTTGCCCAGGTGTTCGAGGTGTTCGACACGGACCTGCAGCGCCGCCTCGCCGTGAAGGTGCTCAAGCCGGACATCGCCTGGTCGGCTGGCATGCTGGAGCGGTTCCGGGAGGAGTGCCGGGCCATCGCCCGGCTGTCCCACTCCAACATCCTGGCCATCCACTTCGTGGGCGAGGGCAGGGGCTTGGTCTACTACGCCATGCCCTTCGTCGAGGGCGAACCCCTGTCGGCCCGGCTGCGGCGAGCCGGGGCGCTGGACCCGGACCAGGCCATCGCGATCATGCGGCCGCTGCTCGACGCGCTGGCCCACGCCCACACCCAGGGCCTGGTGCATCGCGACATCAAGCCCGACAACATCATGCTCGAGGCGAGCACCGGGCGACCGCTCCTGGTGGACTTCGGAATCGCCAAGCGGCTGGATGGCGGCGGGCATCAGACCCAGACCGGGTTCGTGGTGGGAACGCCCCAGTACATGAGTCCCGAGCAGGCCCTGGGAAGTCCACCACTCGACCACCGCACCGATCTCTACTCGGTGGGGGCGGTGCTGTACCAGATGGTCACCGGCACCCCGCCCTTCGAGGGCGCCAGCTCCCAGGAAATCGTGGGCAAGCACCTGAGCGAGCCCCCGCCGCTGGCCACCGTCCGGAATGCCCGGATCCCGATGTGGCTCTCGGAGGTGATCGTGAAGTGCCTCGCCAAGGATCGGGAGCAGCGATTCTCGAGTGCCACCGCCCTTATCGAGGCTCTGGGGACCGGACGGGCGTCGGATCAGCAGCAGCGGGTGAGCGCCGAGCGGGTGGCCCGCAAACTGGCAAGCGAAGAAGCCACCGTGCAGCTCCCCAGTGCGGAGCGCACTCGGCCGGTGTCGCCCAAGGCGGAGGCACCGACAGCGCCACCGGCCCGGCGTTGGCCGCTGCTGGTCCCGGTGGTGGCGCTGGCCGTGGCGGGATGGGTGGTGTGGGGCCGGCGTCCGGTGCTGGCGATCGAGAACCGGCTCATCGCGCCGATCCGGATTGCGGTGGGGTCCGACAACTTCGAGGTGCCCGCCGGGGCTCAGGTCGAGCACCGGTTGAGGCGCCGGCCGCCGCTGCTGGCCCTCTGGTTCCTGGTACGGCCCGCCGGTCCCGACGGCAGTCCGCTCGGACTCGAGTTGCAGGGCAGGCTTAACACCCCGCGGCGTGGGGGCCGGCTCTCCTGGGTCATCGATGCGACCAGCGCGGATCAGCCGGTGTTCGCCCCCCTGGTGACCAACGCCACCGAGGGGCCCCTCGTCCTGACCGTGAATGCCGGTACACTGAAAGCCATGCCCTGCGGTTGCCAGGTGCCTCCGGGCTCCGCCCGCTACCCGATCGGCTACTACCCGCTGTACCAGAACAGCTCCGTGCAGGCCACCACGCCTGCAGGTGCCACAGCCACCTTCCGCGATCTGGGCACCCAGGTCGACCAGCGCGAGGGCACCGTAGGACTTCGCTTCGAGCCCAAGGACTTCCCCCCCTGACCCGGGGCCATACTTAGGGCCAGCGCACGCCTCCGGCCCGGTCGAGGAGGGCCAGGCTGCATCCGCCGTGGCTGCCGAGATCGCAGGCTCGCTGGTACAGCGTCTGGGCCCGGCGGTCGTCGTCGGGAACCCCGTGGCCGTTGTCGTACATCTGCCCCAGTCTGAGGCACCCTTCGGGATTGCCCGCTTCGCAAGCCCGCCCGTAGAGTTGCGCGGTCTGGCCGAGATCGGTGGTGACCCCCGTGCCATGCTCGTACAGCTCCCCCAGCCGCAGGCAGCCCGCCAGGTTCACGCCCTCGCAGGCCTCCCGGTAATAGCGGGCCGCGGTGGTGGGGTTGTCGATCAGGTTGCCGGCGCCCCGTTCGTAGGCCAGCGCCAGGTGATAGCAGGCCCCGCCGTCCTTCAGCTCACATCCCCGGCGATACAGTGCGATGGCGCGCGACAGATCGGGTGACACCGGTACCCCGCGCTGGAACCACTCCCCCAGCACGGTGCAGCCGGGGCCGAAGTCATAGCTGCACGCCGCCTGGTACAGGTCCACCGCCCGGGATTGGCTTCCGAACTCTGTCAGCCCTCGCACCATCAGTCGGGCCAGCGCCGCGCACCCGGCGCCCACCCGTCCCTCGCAGGCCCGCTGATAGCGGTCGGCGGCCTGAGGGTACTCCGCCCGCTGCTCCAGCTGGCCGCCCGCATCCCAGCAGGCTGCGGCCTGGCCGTGGTCGCACCCGCTCAGCCGCTCCTCCAGCAGTTGTCCCGCCAGGCCGTTCGGGCCCGCCAGCAGCAGCGGCACGAGTAGCAGGGCACGCATGGGGACCTCCCTGATCAATCTGGTTCGCGCCGGTTTCCCTGGGGCAGGGCGCGGGCGGGTGTCACGGACTCGAACCCGAAGCGGGCCCGGACCTGATCCACTGCCTCGGTGAGTTCCCGGAGTCGGGTACGCTCCCTGGGCTCGAACAGATCCGCCGGGGCGGCCTGTGTCAAGTTGGTGGCGGCGAGGCCGATCAGCCGGATGCCCTGATGCCGGGCCCGGGCCTCCCGGAACGCCGGGCCGAACAATTCCCGGATTGGAGCGAGCAGCTCCGGCGCC
>CALMOP010000110.1 GCA_937871775.1 uncultured Gemmatimonadota bacterium
AGAGCACTCGATTCGTAATCGAGCGGTCGTCGGTTCAATCCCGACCAGTGGCTCTCCGTCACAGGCTCAGAAACCCGCGACCGCCGCTTCAGCGGCGGTCGTTCCATTTCCATCGCGGTCTGAAAACGTCCCAAGCGACGGCCCCCACCCGGGCTCGATGCCGGACGGGGGCCGTCTTATCTCTCAGCGGACGAGAGCAGTCGCCGCTATTCGTCGCATTCGCGGCGGAACATCCAGTACTCTGGCCCGGCCAGGTCTTCCGGCCAATCGGCTTCCTCGTCCGCCGGCTCGCCGGCGGCCCACACCCAACCGCCATCGGTCTCCGCCAGCCAGTGGTTGGGGTTGTCGAGATGCACCGTGCCCCGCCACGCCTCGCGGTCACTCCATGGCTGTTCGCTCTGCTCGTCCTGCCAGGTGTCCGGCATCAGGTCCTCCTGTTCCGACTGCACTCCGTATGGGCAGGAGTCGCGCCAGAGGCGAGCCGGCGGGAGGAAGCCCCCCGGTGGTCGTGCTAAGGCCTTGTGCAGGAAGAGCTTGGGATGGCGGAACGGGGGTCAGGGACGACCGGGAGCCAGGGGATAGTCGCCGGGGAACCGCCGGAAACTGCGGGGTCGGGGCGGGGTCCGTGGACGGGATCCGGGCATCCCACCGATGCAGCCCAGGTCCCTGGTTCTCGTCACCCGTCCCCCAATGCCCTCTGCAGATGCGACTCCCTCGCACGACACTGGCGACTCGTCGCGCATCGATCTGGGTGAACAATTCGTCCCGGGCCGCCTGCTCGGGGCCGGTGGCATGGGACGGGTCCTGGCCGCGCGCGACCGTCCGACCGGACGGGAGGTGGCGATCAAGGTTCTCAACCCGGGAGCCACGTCGGCCGAGCGGGAGCGGTTCCGCCTTGAGGCACGACTCATGGCGAAGCTCCGGCATCGCCACATCATGCCGGTCCTCCAGGTCATCGAGACGGCCAGCACTTCGGCTTACGTCATGCCGCTGGTGGAGGGGGAGAGTCTCCGGGAACTGCTGCGCCGCGAGGGGCGGCTTCCCTTTGACGAGGTGGTGCGCATTCTGCTCGAGCTGGCGGCGGGTCTTGGGGCGGCCCACCAAGCCGGCGTACTGCACCGGGATGTGAAACCCGAGAACATCGTGCTGGAGGGAAGCACTCAGGAGGTCCTCGTCATGGACTTCGGCATCGCCAGGCCCTTGGACCGGGGCCAGCCCAGGCTAACCCTCGGTGGAAACCTGTTGGGGACCCCGGATTACATGAGCCCCGAGCAGGCGGCCGGCGACGCCGAGCTCGGCCCCGCCTCGGACATCTATGCCTTTGGCATCGTCGGGTTCGAGATGATCACCGGTCGGCTGCCCCTTCGAGGCAGGGACCGTGGTCGGCATGCTGGTAAAACAGATAATGGCGGAGGCACCCCGTGCCGAGTGGTTCCGGCCCGACTGTCCGGTCGCCCTGGCGGACATCATCGCCCGTTGCCTCGCCAAGCACCTCGACGACCGCTGGGCCGGCATGGCGTCCGTGGCCGAAGCGCTGCAGCGGATGCCGGCGCGGGCCACTGGGTTGGGTCGGCCGCTGACCCGTTGGATCCCGGTGATCCGCTGGGGTGCTGAGCGGCGCTCGATGGTGTCCCGATTCCGCCGGCTGGCCTTGCTGTTCGTGGTGACCAACCTGGCGCTCTTCGTCATCGACTTGCGGGACGGGCTGCTGGACTTCGCGCCCCTGTTGCTGCTGCTGCTGGGTCTGTTCCTGTCGCTGCAGTACGGCGACTTGTGCCATGCCGAGTTTACCTGGAGGGATCTCGTAGGGAGGGGGAGACGGGAGACGGAAGGCGGAAGACGGGGGCGACCTGCGAGTCCTCATCCCGAGGGCGAAGCCCGAGGGATCTACTCCGCCGGGCTGAGCGCCAGTCGACCGACCACCAGGACAGGGCAGTAGATCCCTCGCTCCGCTCGGGATGAGGCGGTGTGGTCCGTCGCCTCGTCGCCTCGTCTCCCCGTCGCCTCGTCGCCTCGTCTCCCCGTCGCCTCGTCGCCCTGTCGCCCTGTCGCCCCGTCTCCCGTCTCCCGTCTCCCGTCACGTCCCCAGGAACCACTCCCTGAAGAACCCCGCGGGAATGGTTCCCATCCGCATAAGCCGCTCGTGGAATCCCCGCGAAGAGAATTTCGCCCCGTCGCGGGTGCGGAGCGCTTCCCGGAGTTCGGTGATCCCCCGCTTGCCGAGGTTGTAGGTGATCGCCTGGGTGGGCCATTTGGAGTACCGGTAAATGGCGCGGTCGGCGTTCTCCAGCACCGCCCGCGCGGCCGGGTCCCGGGAAGCCGCGGCGCGGGCGCCGGGATACGCGGCCGCGTGTTCCGTGAAGTAGTCCACGGCCTGATCGAACGTCATCCTCCCGGTATGGATCCCGATGTCGACCCGCACCCGTACCGCGCGCAGCAGCTGGCCCTGGAGTTCGTACAACCGTTCCGCCGCCGAGTAGAAGCCGTACTCCCGCCCGGCGACCGGCTCCGCCATCAGCTCCTCGCTGTAGAGCGCCCACCCTTCGGTTGCCATCGAGTCCTGCCACATCGAGGAGCTGTCCTCCACCGCGCCGGGGGTGAGCCAGCGGATATTGCTGATCTCGGCGGCATGCCGGGTCATGTACTTGTAATGCCAGTCGTGCCCAGGGAAGCCTTCATGCACCGCGGTGTCGGCCACCGAGGCGCGGTTGTTGAGCCGCAGCTGGGCAGGGTCGTTGCCGGTGGGTGAGAGGTAGAACCGGCCCACCCCGGACTTCCGGAACGGCGGGGCGGGATAGTAGGCGGCGTCGATGGTGTTGCGGAGCACCGGCGGCGTCGGGGTGACCTCCAGCCGATACTCGGCGGGGATGTCGAACAGCTGCTGCTCCCGGCCGTAGGCCACGGCTCGCTCGCCGGTCTCGCGATACCAGCGGAACAGCTCCTCGTCATCCCGGGGGGAGTCCTTCGACAGTGCATCCATGACCGCGCGGGTGGAGGTCCGGCTCTCCGCCTCGCTGCCCCAGGAGAGATGCAGGCCGGCTTCCCTGGCGACAGCGGCGGCCACGCCGAACATCGCCGACTCGTAGTGGGCCACCTGTTCCGCCCCGTAGGCATACAACTGGTCCAGCCCGAGGTCGACCCTGAGGCATCGCTGCACCCGCCAGGCGTACTCGTCCTCGCCGGCCGCGAAACGGTCGACCCGATCGTCGGCGGGGTAGGTGCCCACCAGGAAGCCGGCGAATCCCTCCCACGCCTCCGCGGCCAGGCGGGACACCTCGGCGAGTTCCTTGAGCAATCCGGGGGCGAAGGGCCGGTCACCCAGGAACCCGGATGCGCTCGCGGGCAGGGCGTTGCGGAAATACTCGGCGTTGGCACGAGCGCCGGTTACGCCGTCCCGGGCGACCATCCTGCGGTCCGGCATGTTGCCGTCGGCCCGACCGGCGAGCAGGTTGGCGCGGGCCGTTTGCAGGTAGCGCGGGATGGCCTGTACCCGCTCGATCACCAACCTCCACTCCGCCTCTGTCCCCCGCGCCCCCGTTCCCCGTTCCCTGTTCCCCGTTCCCTCTGTCATCCCCTGGATCTGCCAGTCGACTCCGCGGAACGGTTCGGCGACGTAGGTATCGATGGCGCGCTGGTAGTAGTGCCGGTGCTCGGCCTGGCGGATGAGAAACGCCAGTTGCGCGCCGAGGACCGCATGGTCGATCCGGGCCTGGGGGGACAGGGTTCCTGGATCGATGGCCAGCCGCGCGGCCTCCACCGCCCGATGGTCCTTCAGCTCGGCGGCAACTGCGGAGGCGCTCCAGTCCCGCAGGCGACCGCTGACGCTGGCGAGGCTGGGATCGTAGGCATCGCCGCCGAGATAGGTGGCGGTCACGGGATTCCGCTCCATGGCCTTGAGGAAGCAGCGATCCCGGAGTGCGAAGAAGTCGCGGTCGCCGCCGCCGCCGGAACAGGCGGTGAGGCGGGGCAGGAGACCGAGGGCGAGGGCGGACTGGCCGGTGCGGATCAGGAAGTGGCGGCGGCGCATTGGTTGGGGTGGCAGGGGTTGGATGGTGGGAGGCCGAACGGCCAGGATCAGCGGTGAGTGACGTCGCGTAACATGGCGGTGCCGCGGTGGCAGCGGAATGGCCGGGGCGGGATTTCGGCAGGATGCGGGAGCCACGCTACGGGCTCGATCCGGCATGAATCCATAAGTTATTGTCTGTCAATCGGTTGCAAACTTGAAGCGGGTTGGTACATCTCGTGCCAGAGGGATTGCCTGCGAGGCTGGTCCGGGGATTACCCTTTTGAGGATCACAGACTGGTCGAAGGGTCCGGCATGTGATTCGTCCCGGGCTGGCCGCGCGCTACTTCAACAACCGGGAAACACCGGGAAAACACCGGTGAGACGACGGGAAGAAAACGGTGAGACAGCGGTGAAACCACGGGAAGCCCGCGGGCAGGTGCCGCCAGGCCCCGTAGTCTTCCCGTAGTCTCGCCGTTGTTTCACCGGTGTTTTCCCGTTGTCTCACCGTTGTCTTCCCCGGCATGCTCCCCTTCCTATGGAGTCGCGCCCGGGCTAGCTTACCGCCCCTCGAAGGAAGCGTTGGTTGTGTTGGTGACGGGACGTAGCGTCCCTGAAGGGACTCCCTACGGTCGCAGCCGGTAGCGCATCCCTCGCCCGCTTCGCGGGCTCGGGACAAGCTCTGAATGGGGTTGACCTTCCTCGTTACCGCTCGGGCGGTCCGCCGCTCCGCCGTCTCGCCCCTGCGGGGCTCGCGGTCTCCGCGTCGTCAGGGGGTCGAAGGGAAGCGTTGATTTGTGTAGGTGACGGGACGTAGCGCAGTCCGGTAGCGCACCTGAATGGGGTTCAGGGGGTCGCGGGTTCGAATCCCGCCGTCCCGACTCGGCCCCCGCCAATGGGCGGGGGCCTTGTCGCGACGGCGTGTTCGCCGCCGCCGCTCGCCGGTGGCTCGCGGCATTCCCGGTCGAATCCCGCCTGACCATGCCCTGACTCCCCGGGCCGCAACCCTCCACTCCTCATCCCGAGCCCGCGCAGCGGGCGAGGGATCTACTCACCCCAGCGCGTACTGACCACTGGCTCCCGGCCTCGCCGGCTGGATCCCTCGGGCCCTCGGGATGAGGTGGGGCGGCGAGGGATCTACTCACCCCACCGCGTACGGACCTCTGGCTCCAAGTTCGCCAACCAGATCCCTCGGGCTCTTCGAGCCCTCGGGATGAGGTGGCGGTGGCTGGTCACCGGTGTCCCCTCATCCCACCTGGGGAGTGCGAAAGTGCAGCGGGTCCCTCAGGTTCTGTAACTCCCGGTAGTAATACAATGGGGTTGGCCGCTTGCCGTTGAACCGCAGCCGCTTGAGAAACAGTACTTCCGCCTCGGTCGCCGTGCCGCTGAGGGCAGGATCCTGAAGGAATCCGTTGAGCCCCGGCTCTTCGACGACATCCTGGTCGTCGGTTCGTTCCACAAACTCGAATCGCTTCACATGCCCGGAGACCACTCTGGCGTTCAGGACAATCTCCAGGGCGAATGTCGTCAGGTTGATGTCCCAGGAGTGAATCAGCGGATCCAGGAACGCGACGCACTGGTCCCGGGACAGGTTGAAGATGTCGGTATCGAGGAACTCGAGGACGATGACGCGCATCTCCTCGAAGCCACGGCCGCTGAGCTCCGCCACCATGCGGAGCCAGTAATCGTTGCCCAATTCCTCCTTGGCCACCGCCTGGAGCACGTCCAGGAATCGCTGGGTGACCAGCCGCTCCAGCTCCCCGAAGGGTTGGGTGTCAAAGATGGCGCGGACGTGGGCCCCCTTGTCGGGGTGGCACTTGCGCAGGATCACGTCGCGAACGTCCCCAAACAGCGGTGCCGGCTCCTCCCCCAACTCGCGCTTCAATTCCTGTTTCCGCTGCACCTCCGCCAGACGGGCCAGTTCGCCGCTCGGCAGTTTCAGGAACTTGTCCATCTTGTCATAGATGTCGGTGCGGCTCGGCGAGGGGGGCGACTTCTTCCGAGTCAGCAGCTGGGAGATGTACGACTCGGTCACCTGGGCGGCCCGGGCCAACTCCCGTTGGTCCAAGCCGAACTCCTCCAGCCGCTGCCGGATCACCAATGACACATCCACGGCTGCCTCCTGGGGTGCACAACGGTTAACGCGAACAAGTTAAGTATCTGAAGTCCAATTGGCAGTAATCATGCTAGACTTGACAATAACAGTACAGTCAGATATACTGTGTCGCGGTGAACTACGCCAGTAAAGTCGCTTCTCAAGTGCAGGCACTCCAGGGACGATGCGGGCGGCGCTAGTCCGGCTGGGTCATCGGCCATGACGCCGGCACCGCCTCCCGAGCGCGCTAACCGCTGACCCAGTTGAAGGAGTACCACATGACCACAGCCACGAAGGCCAGACCCAAGCTCAAGATCCATCCCCGGCCGCTGACCCAGCTGAAAGAGTACCGCATGACCACAGCCACGAAGCCAAGACCCAAGCTCAAGATCTATCCCCTCGAGGACCGGGTGGTGATCCTTCCGGCCGATGAGGGGGAAACCATGCGCGGGTCGCTGCACATCCCGGATACCGCCAAGGAGAAGCCGACCCGGGGCCAAGTCCTCGCCGTCGGGCCCGGCCGGATCGAGAAGGGCGAGCGGGTGAAGATCGACGTCGGTGTGGGCGACACCGTGCTGTACGCCAAGTACAGTGGAGCGCCCTATCAGGCGGGCGATGACGAGCTGATCATCGTCAAGGCGTCCGACATTCTGGCCCGGATCGGTTGAGGCAGACTACTCAGAAGGAGTGAAGTCCCATGGCAGCCAAAGAACTGCTCTACAGCAACGACGCCCGGGCGAGGCTCAAGCGG
>CALMOP010000111.1 GCA_937871775.1 uncultured Gemmatimonadota bacterium
GTCATCCGCAATGCAACTCGACGTCACAGAGGACGTCCCGTGTCCCAAATCAGGCTGCTCAGCCCCAGCGGAAGGGAACTCACCTTTATCACCCAGATCGAGTTTCTGCACGCCATGGAAGGGGGAGGGATCACCGCCGACTGGAGCATCTACCACCAATCCGGCGGCCAGTGGCTCCCGATCATTCGGCATCCGGCCTTCAGGGCCTCGGCGGATCCAGTCAGCCTCGGGCCCCTCTCACTGGTGGGTGCCGACCAGGTGGTCAAAGGCGCGGCGTCGCACGACCTTCCCTACGACGGTCCAGCTACCGAGGCTGCCTGTGGCTCGACCGCCGAGGGGAGCAGGGATTTCAGAAACCCGTCCAGCTCCGCCGCGAAGTGATCGACGCTGGCCCAGTCGGTGAGGTCCCAGTCGCGGGAGGTGTCGGTCGGCCGTCCGGTTCGCTGGCTGATGCACTTCATCACCCAGCGGGTCAACAGGCCATACTCGGTGTAGGGCAGACCCCCGGCAAACGACCGGGTGAACTCGGGACGCCATCCGGTTCGGGTCAGGAATCGCTGCAGGTACTTCCTGGCCTCCTCCTGACCCGGGGGCCAGCCCGGGGCGAGAGCCCCGCACACCGACACGAAGGCCGACGGCATGCCGTTCAACCGGGACAGGTGACTCCGGACGAACTCTTCCAGAAACCGCTGGTGCCGCCCGTACCGCACCGATCCGGCGACCACCACGGCGCCGAAGTCCTCGAGCGCCTGCTCGCTCGGCAGGGCGTCGCCCCGCCACACGCTGAGCCGGTGCCCGAGTTCGGTCAGCCGCTCCGCCACCCGCTTCACCATCCTCGCGGTGTGGCCGTAGGAGGTGCCGTAGATCATCAGGATGTCCGCCAAGTGCCTCCCTCCCCGACCGGCTAGACTGGCCCGTCGTGGCAGCCGGCTCCGGCCGCTGCACCAGCTCGACGGTCTCCGGCAGCTTCGCGCCGCCGACGCGATGGGTTTCCCGAGGGACATTTTCGGTCATGGGTCCCCCCCCCGGAAAGGACCGCCCTACGGTAGCAGGGCGCCGGTGAAGCCAGGCGTAACCCATGATGAGGAGGATGTGAGAGGCTACATCAGGGAATGGACCGGGGGTTGGCGCGCCCGGTCTCGGGGCTCTCGGCCCCCCAACCCTTCCCCGCCTGTCGGCAGCGGCGACCTGCGCATCGGGGCGCGGGGCCCAGAGTTTCGGGTTACAATACCCCTCGGTTCGCAGGTTTCGGCATGCGGAGGCGTCGACCCGAATGGGCCCCAAGCTGCTCGCGCTCACGCTGGCGCTGGTCTCTCCACCGGGCACTGCAGACGGTGCGCGGTGGTACGAGACCGGACACCGGCTGGTGGCCCGGATCGCCGAGCTGAGGCTCAACGCGCGAACCATGCAGGCGGTCCGCTCCCTCCTCGGTGGCCAGAGCCTCGCCGCCGCCTCCCTGTGGGCGGACCAGATCCGGGAGCAGCGCCGGGACACCGAGCCACTGCACTATGTCAACATTCCTTTGGAAGCGGACAGCTACGACCCCAATCGGGACTGTCCCCAGAAACGTTGCATCATCGCTGCCATCGATGAGGAACGGGCGCTGCTCGGAAGCCGCACAGCGTCAAAGGAACAACGCGCCGAGGCACTGCGATTCCTGATCCACTTCATGGCGGACCTGCATCAGCCGCTGCACGTCGCCGACGACAACGACCACGGCGGGACCCAGCACGAGGTTCGATTTTTCGGCGCTGACAGGACCCTGCACCAGGTCTGGGACGGAGAGCTGCTCCAGTTCTCGGGGATGGATGAGACCCAATACCTCACGCACCTCAGGCGCCAGGCGGATTCCATGGATCTGGACGCCCTGGCCGGCGGCACGGTGGTGGATTGGGCCATGGAGGGCCACCGCATCGCGCTGCAGCATGCCTATGTGTTGCCGGTGGGTGAGCGGCTGGGGGAGCGATACCTGCAGGACAACTTGCCGTTCGTGGACCGGCAGCTGATCGCCGCCGGAGTCCGGCTGGCCCGGATCCTGAACGAGACTCTGGGTGCGCCAGCCACGGCGCCGGTTGCCGATACGACGACTGCAGCTGCAGCTGCACCAGCGCCCGCCCCGGTGCCGCCCCCGGGGCCCACGCCCAGCCCCCCACTCCCCCCCCCGGCGCCCCCCCCCCCCCCCCCCCCCCCCCCCCCCCCCCCCCCCCCACCCCTCCGCCCCGGTGCCGCCCGCGGGGCCAGCGCCAGCCTCAACACTACCCGCCCCGGCGCCTGCCCCGGCCCCCGCCCCCGCCCCCGCCCCAACCCCGCAACCGTCGCGGCCGGGGAAGCAGCGGATCCCGGCCGCTGAGGCGCTGAGCCACCTCGGCGAGGACGCCACGGTGGAGGGAAGGGTGGTCAGCGTCGGCCGCTCCAAGGCGGGCTACATCTTCCTCAACTTCGGCGCGGCCTATCCGAATCAGGTGTTCAACGGGGTCGTCCTCGATCCGTCGATTCCGGGGCTGCAGCACCTGGAAGGCCTCACCGCCAAGCGGGTCCGGCTGCACGGCACGATCGGCCTCTACCTGGGCAAGCCCGAAATCATCATTGAAGACCCGAAGCAGATCCTGAAGGTCTGGTAGGAGGGGAGTGCCCCGGGGTCTCAAACCCCCGCGGCGTCACCGGCATCCCAGTGGCAACCCTCTACCGGAGACTACCATGGTGTTGCTGCACAGGGCCGCCCTCGCGGCCATCACTGGAGTTGCTGGGTACGCCGCCTGGGGAGGCTGGGCGGTAATCAGCGTCGCGAATCTGCCGGACCATTTCGAAGCTGGCAGCCCCTACCGGATCGAATACACGGTGCGGCAGCATGGCGTTACCCTGCTTGGCGGACTCACGGGCGCAGTATTGATGCGCGCGGAAGCCGCGGGAAGCGTCGCGCCGCTCGAGACGCGTGCGCAGGCTGGAGCGACGACGGGCCGCTACGTGGCGACCATCACGGTGCCGGACGCGGACCGGGTGACCCTCATCATCAAGAGCGGCTTCAGCGGTGGCGGCTGGGGTGACCTGACGCTGCTGTCGATCCCGGTGGTGCGCGCCGGACAGGCTCGGCCGGTTCCAACGCCTGCCGAGCGGGGCCGCCAGCTGTTCGTCGCCAAGGGCTGCGGCACCTGCCACGTGAACGGCGACGTGCCCGAGTTCGCCAGCATGAACCGGGTGATGGGCATCGCCCCGGAGCTGACGGGCCGCCGCCTGGAGGCAGCCTATGTCCGGCAGCGGCTCACCAATCCCTCGAGTCTGCCCGCGATCGGCAACAGCCCGGTGCGGATGCCCGACCTGGGCCTGACCCCTGCCGAGGTCGAGGCCCTGGTCGGTCTGGTGAGTGGACCGAGCGATCGGGCGGGGTTGTAGGGGAGGCGAGAAGGCGAGGAGGCGAGAAGGCGAGGAGGCGAGAAGGCCAGGAGGCGAGAAGGCCAGGAGGCAACAGTGAGGTGTGGGGCGCGATCCGAACCAGGACCGCGCCCCCTCCCATTGGAGGACCACGCAGAAGGACCTGCTTGGGAGACTCCCACGACAAGCCGGATCGGGGTGATGCGCCCAGCGCAGCAGGACCGCTCCGCGGCTTACCCCGGTTTCCCATCCGCGTAGAGTTTCAGGCCGCCGTAGATCGCCCGGTTGACCGGGGTGGACACGCCCAGCTCGGCGCCCATCCGGACGACCGCGCCGGCGAGCCATTCCAGTTCCAGCCGGTTGCCGCGTTGCAGGTCGCCGAGCATTGAAGACACCATCCCCGGCGGGAGGCTATCACAGAACTGCATCAGACGGTCCACGGTATCGTCCGGCAGGACAATCCCGGTGGAGCTGGCCACCGCCGCGACTTCCTGCATCGCCTCACCCAGCATCGCGCGGGTGACCGGATCGCTCCGGATCGGGCCGATGCCCAGCCGGATGAGCGTGGTCATGCCCGAGACAGCCACCAGGAACACGAACTTCTCCCAGATGGCCTGGCGGATATCGGCCGAGAGAAAGGCCTCGATCCGGGCTCGGCGGCAGGCGGCGAGGAAGGTGGCGGCGCGTGCGCTGGTGCTTCCATCGAGTTCACCGAACGTCAGGCGGGCAATGGTGCCGGTATGGCGGATGACACCCGGCTGCTCGATCACGGCGGCGATGTGGGCAACCCCTCCCAGCACCGCCGCCTTCCCGAAACTGCGGGTCAGGGCGTCGACGGCATCCACCCCGTTCTGGAGCGAGATCACGCCGGTGGCCGACCCCACCAGCGGCCGCGCGGCGTGCAGGGCGGCCTCGGTATCCCACAGCTTTACCGCGACCAGCACCAGGTCTACCGGCCCCACGGTGGCGGGGTCGCTCTCCGCCCGCACCGGGTGAACCGCCAGATCGCCCAAGGGCGAGATGACCCGGAGTCCGTCCTTGCGCATCGCGTCGAGCTGCGCCCCGCGGGCGATGAAGGTCACCTGTTCGCCCGCCGCGGCGAGCCTGGCCCCGAAGTACCCGCCGACCCCGCCGGCTCCGATGATGGCGATCCGCATGAGGGGAAAATATGGAGGACAGCGGGGCACCGCAGGGAACTCGGTGGAACTGGAGGGAAAGGGGAGAGGACGGGGAGGGAGACCGCCGGGGCCTGAGGTGGCAGAATCCGGATCTGAGCCGCCCCCTTGCCTAGCCGCGGGCGCCTGGCAGCGACCTGATTCCCGAACCCGGCGACCCCCCAGGGCATACCCTTTGCACCCGAAAGAAGCACGCACCCAGCCGTGACTGGGCGACCGACTGAACACTGATGGCTGAGGTGCCGCCAACTCGCAACCAACCATGCAAGTCGCCACGGATTCTCGACCCGATTACCCGGCGCCGTCGCCCATGAAGGTTCCGGGGGTGCCTGCGAAGATTCAACGTTTCGCGGCATCCGAGCGCTTCGTGCACTGGGCCCTCGCCATCCCCATTCTCGTCCTGTACGCTACCGCGTTGATGATGGCGGTCTATTGGAGTGAACCGAGTCCCCGCCAGGTTCGAGCCATGTTCTCGTGGGCTCACCGCATCGCCGGGATCTGTTTTATCGTGCTGCCGCCCCTGGTGCTCCTGTACGGAAAGCGAGATTGGCGGGTTCACCTCGAGAATTTCAAGGAGGGGTGGAGGTGGACCAAGGACGACATCCATTGGCTCATCCTGAGCCCCCTGGCGGCCGTGAACCACCGCATCACTCTACCGGAAGAGGGGAAGTTCAACGCGGCCGAGAAGCTCAATTTCATGATGGTCAGCGCCACCTACCCGCTCTACATCTGGACCGGGGTGCTGTTGTGGATGGAGGGCGCCGATTTCGTTGCGTGGGTGGTGCACCTGGTGACCGCAGGGCTCTCTTCCGTGCTGGTGGTCGGGCACATCTACATGGCGGTGGCCAACCCCAGCACCCGCATCGGGCTCTCAGGGATGATCAGCGGCTGGGTGGATCGCGAATGGGCCAGACACCACTATCGCCGGTGGTACCGGGAACACTTCGAGAAGCCCACAGCTCCGCCGATCACCGGCCCGGCGATGCCGGTCATGCAGATGCCCGCGAAGGTCCGCTGCGCTTCGTGCCGGGAGGTGCTGAACTACCAATCGTGGGAGCGGCTGATGCAGCGGATCTTCCAGGTGCAGCCCCTGTTCTGTCCCTACTGCAAGGAGAAGGTCGGCATCACCGCGCCGCAGGCAGCCGCCTCGGTGGCGCACGCCATCGCTCACCACCTGGACCTCCGGCCGTCTGAGCCATTCGAGTACCAGGGCGAGCCGGGGTGACCACGGGCTGGCCGGGGCCCACCCGAGCCAACCCCGCCCGGTCCAAGCCTGCTGCCTGAGCCGGCCCCTCAAGGGCTGGCGGTGGCCCCTCGCTGCCACCCCATCGGCCCGGTAGTATAGGGGGTCGGATCGCCCTCCCTCCGCGAGGACCATTTGCCCGATCTCCGGACCCTGCTCCAGGAAGGGCTCGCCGGCCGCTACTCGCTTGACCGCGAGCTCGGCCGCGGTGGCATGGCGACGGTCTTCCTGGCCCACGACCAGAAGCATGATCGCTCCGTCGCGCTCAAGGTGTTGCATCCCGAGCTGGCCGCCGCCCTCGGTGCCGCGCGGTTCCTGCGCCAGATCCGGATCTCCGCCCACCTGCAACATCCCCACATCCTGACCCTCATCGATTCGGGCGAGATCCCGCCGCCCGGCGGGTCCGGCCCCGCCCTGTTGTATTACGTGATGCCCTACGTCGAGGGAGAGAGCCTGCGGCAGCGCCTGACGCGGGACCACACGATCCCGCCGGGGGAGACGGTCCGGATGCTCCAGAACGTGCTGGATGCGCTGGCCCACGCCCACCGCCAGGGCATCGTGCATCGGGACATCAAGCCCGAGAACATCATGCTCACCGGGCGGCATGCCCTGGTCATGGACTTCGGGATCGCGAAGGCGGCGACCGCCGCGGCGGCGAGCGATTCGACAGGAGGCGGCACGCTCACCACCCTGGGCCTCGCGATCGGCACCCCGGCCTATATGGCGCCGGAGCAGGCGGCCGGCCAGGCCTCGGTGGATGCACGGGCCGATCTATACGCCGTCGGGGTGGTGGGGTACGAGATGCTGAGCGGGCAGCCTCCGTTCACCGGACCGACGCCGCAGGCGATCCTCGCCGCGCAGGTGACGCGCACTCCCCCCCCGCTCGGACCGCTCCGTCCCGACGTGGCGGCGCCGTTCGCGGCAGCCATCATGCGCTGCCTGGCGAAGGACCCAACCGACCGCTGGCAGTCGGCCGAGGAGCTTCTCGGGGCTCTCGAGGCGTTTGCCACGCCGGGCAGTGGCACGACCGCACCGCGTGCCGCCGTCACCGCAACCCCGGGCCGGCGCGCCTT
>CALMOP010000112.1 GCA_937871775.1 uncultured Gemmatimonadota bacterium
GGAGTTCGACAAAGGGACCGAGGCTATCCTGGCCGACCTCGCCGCCGCCAGCCCCTCGGCCCTGGCCCTGATCAAACGGCTGCTCTATGACCTGGATGGCCAGAGCTTCGCCGATGGGATCGCGCTGGGCGCCCGGGTCAATGCCATCGCCCGGATGCACCCGGACTTCAAGGCCGCCGCCGCCGCGTTCCTGAAGTGAGCAGCGGGCGCCACACGCCAGCCGTCAAACGCCCGTTGACCCAGCCCTCACGCCTAGGGGGAGGCGAGGAGGCTGGGAAGGCGAGGCGGCGAGGGTACTGGCCTTCTCGCCTCCTGGCCTTCTCGCCTCGAATCGCTGCCGCCTGACGCCATCACGCACCACCCACCACCCATTACGCGTAGTCCCGCACCGGCTCGCGTCGGCGCGGCCCCGACTCCCCGGTCGCGGAGCCCCACCTTGGGGTCATGCTCCCCCTCGCCGAACGGATCGCCGAAGCCCGCCGACTCCTGCATGGGCACTACGGCTTCCAGGACTTCCGTCCGCTGCAGCGCCGAGTCGTACAATCGGTGCTGGCCGGGCGGGACACCCTCGCCGTGCTGCCGACCGGGGGCGGGAAGTCCATCTGCTTTCAGGTGCCTGCCCTGGTGGAAGGCGGCCTGACGGTCGTCATCTCTCCACTGCTCGCGCTCATGCAGGATCAGATGGCCCAGCTCACCCGTCGCGGGATCCCGGTCGGTTCGCTGAGTTCGCTCCAGTCCGCCGAAGCGCAGCAAGCCACCCTGGCCCGCATCGGGCGCAATGAACTGCGGCTGCTCTATGTCTCTCCGGAGCGGGCCCTGCGGCTCATGCTCGATCTGCCCCGCCTTGGGGTCCGACCCAAACTGTTCGCGGTGGACGAAGCGCATTGCATCTCGGAATGGGGCCATGACTTCCGGCCGGCCTATCGGGAACTGGCCGGGGTCCGCGAGGAGTTGGGGCGACCGCCAACCGTGGCGCTGACGGGGAGCGCTACCGCTGCGGTCCGGGCCGACATCGTCACGTCGCTCGGCCTGGGTCGGCACGATCTGCATCTCGGGTCGTTCGACCGACCCAATCTGTCCTTTCAGGTGGAACCCCTCCGCAACCCGGCCGCACGGCTGCCGCGGGTCCGCGAGTTGCTCGCCGCGCGCGAGGGCCTCGCCATCGTATATGTGCCGACCCGTAATACGGCCGACGCCCTGGCTCAGTCGCTCTGGTTCAGCGGGTTTCGCGCGGTCTCGTACCACGCCGGCCTGGAGCGGGAACGGCGAGCCGAGGCGCTGGATCGGTTCTCCCGCGAGGATCTGGATGTGGTGGTCGCCACCTCGGCATTCGGGATGGGCATCGACGCTCCCAGGGTCCGGATCGTGATCCATTGGGGGCTCCCGCCCACCCCCGAGGCCTACTATCAGGAGGCCGGGCGGGCCGGTCGGGATGGGCACCCCTCCCGCTGTGTCCTGCTTTACCATGGCTCAGACGCGGAGATCCACCGGCGGCAGCTGGAGGTCACCTTCCCGCCGCAGAAGACGCTCGAGGAGCTGTGGAACGACCCGGGCCGTCGGGCCCGGTTTCCAGCCGGCGTGGTGGCTTCGGCCGAGCGGCTCAAAGCGGAGCTGGCCCCCGGTCAAGGCCCGGTGGACTGGCGCCGGATCCGGAAGCGCCGCGCGGCGGCCTTGGAGCGGCTGGAAGCCATCGAGCGGTTCGCGGCATCGCGAGGGTGTCGCCGGCAGGAGCTGCTGACCTACTTCGGCGAGCGCAGCGAGCCCTGCGGACGCTGTGATCGTTGTCGCCGGCCCCGCGGGCTGCGCCGGCTGCTGCTCGGACGCACCCGGCGTCGGGGTTCCCGGGCGCCTCGCTGAGTCGGGCGGTCACGCGGGTCATCGGGCGGGGCGAGCGGTGCCACTTCGGATGACGGGACTCGTTCCGCCGCCCGCACCCGCGTGCATAAGAATGAGCCTGCGCCAATCAGGCGGCCCGAATTATATTGCCGCCTGTCGCCCCCCTCTCCCCTCACGCCCGCGGACCATGGACCTCTCGCTCTATCTCAACGACCAGCACGCCCAGGTTCGGGACATGGTGCGCGAATTTGCCCAGCAGCACGTTGCCCCGGTGGCCCGCGAACTCGATCGGACCTCCAGCTTCCCGTGGCAGAACATCAAGCGCATGGGCGAACTCGGCCTGCTTGGGGTGCCCTGGCCCGAGGAAATGGGCGGTGCGGGCATGGATCAACTCGCCTACTACGTCACCATCCATGAACTCGCCAAGGTGGACGCCAGCCACGCGCTCACGATCAGCGCCCATACCAACCTGGGGACTTCCCCCATTGTCGATTTCGGGACGCCCGGGCAGCGGGAGCGGTATGTCCCGTTGCTGGCGTCCGGACGGGTGCTGGGCGGCTTCGGCCTCACCGAACCGGGAGCCGGCAGCGATGCCGGTGGCACGGCCGCCACCGCCGTCGACCGGGGCGATCATTACCTCCTGAATGGGTCCAAGGTGTTCATCACCCATGGCGGGGTGGGAGAAATCTTCGTGGCGACGGCCCGGACCGAGGCCGGCAACGGAGTCCGGGGAATCACCAGCTTCATCCTCACCAAGGAGACCTGCGATCTCGCGGTCTGCCGGGAGCTGGGCGTGGGTCACGATGACTCGCTCCCCAGGATTCCAGGGTTCCGGGCCGGGAAGAAGGAAGACAAGATGGGCTGGCGGGCCAGCGATACCCGGGAGCTGATCTTCGAGGATGCCCGCGTCCCCAAGGAAAATGTGCTCGGGCCCCTGGGCGAGGGGTTCGTGAATTTCCTCAAGACCCTGGACGGCGGCCGGATTGGCATCGCCGCCCTGTCCCTTGGTATCGCGGAGGGGGCGTACCAGGCGGCGCTGCGCTACGCCGGCGTCCGGCGCCAGTTCGGCAAGCTCATCGGAAGCTTCCAGGGGGTGCACTTCCAGCTCGCCGACATGGCGCTGGAGATCGAAGCCGGAACCCATCTGCTGTACCATGCCGCGTGGCTCAAGCAGAACGGCAAGCCCTTCAAGAAGGAGGCGGCCATGGCCAAGCTGTTCTGCTCCGAGCTGGCCATGCGCATCACCACCCGCGCGGTCCAGATCTTCGGCGGCTATGGGTATACCACCGAATACCCGGTCGAACGGATGATGCGAGATGCCAAGGTCTGCGAGATTGGCGAAGGGACCAGTGAAATCCAGCGCATCGTGATCGCCCGCCAGATCCTGGGAGATGTGATCGGGTAGGTCGGGCGTTCGTAGAAGGCGAGGAGGCTAGGGGCTCCCAGTTGCCCTAACCCACCACATTTCCTATCTTTAGCGCATGCCTGCGACTTGGCTGTGGCTTCCTGATTCGGCCGCTCTGACCGCCCCGGTACTCTGGGCGCGGTTGAGGGGAGCCCAGCCTGATCTTGCGGGGGGGCGCTCGATGAGCGTCTCCCCGCACGCAGTACGTCCCCTCCGCCGTGCTGTCAACCCGTTGTCCCGGACCCCATTGCGGTCTCGGGCGGGTACGCGGCGGCTGCCCGCATCTTTGAAGACCGGCTCCCGACCCCTCTGGCCCATTGTGGCCGGGTGGGCTCGGTCGAGACCGGTCGGAGTTATCCCGCGTGAAGCGCGAAATTCTGATCAATGGAAGCCAGCGGGAGACCCGCGTGGCGATCCTCGAGGACGACCGCCTGGTCGAGCTGCTGGTCGATCGTCCGGACCACCGTCGCATTGTTGGAGACATCTACCTCGGCCGGGTGGAAGCGGTGTTGCCCGGGATCCAGGCCGCCTTTGTTGACATAGGGCTGGAAAAGAGCGCCTTCCTTCATGCCTCCGACCTGCTCGAGCCGGAGGAGGATGAGGAGCCGGGCTCCGAGGAAGGCGACGAGGCGTTCGAGGAAGCAGGGGAAGATTCCACGGACCTCCCGGATCAGGAAGAGCGTCGTTCCCGCCGTCGCAATGGCGGCGGCCCGGTCGAGCCGCGCCAGCGCGAAGTGAGTTCCCGCCGTCAACTGCCCGACATCGCCGACATCCTGAAGAAGGGGCAGACCCTTCTGGTGCAGGTCACCAAGGAGCCGATCTCCACCAAGGGCTGCCGGGTGACTGCCCAGATCTCCCTGCCCGGCCGGTTTCTGGTGTACATGCCCTATGCCTCGAAGGTCGGGGTGAGCCGCAAGATCGAGAGCAAAGAGCTGCGGGGACGGCTCCGTGAGATGGTGAGCGCCTCCCTCCCCAAGGATTCCGGCGGGATGATTGTCCGGACCGTCGCCGAGGGGGTCACCGAGGACCACTTCCGACGGGAGGTCGAGAGCCTTCTGAACCTGTGGCGCAAGGTCAATCGCAAGAAGACCTTCGTCCGGGCCCCCGCGCTGGTACAGCGGGAAACCTCGCTGACCCGGGGCATCATCCGGGACCTGTTCAGCGCCAAGGTGGACTCGCTGCACGTCGATTCGAAAGAGCTGTACAACGAGATCGAAGCCTATCTGAAGGAGGCCGACCCCGACCTGCAGAGCCGGGTGACCTCCTATAACGAGCCGATCTCGCTGTTCGACAAGTTCGACATCGAAAACGAGATCCGGGATCTCTTCAAGGCCCGCTGCGAGCTCCCGACCGGTGGCTACATCGTCATCCAGCCGACCGAGGCGCTGGTTTCCATCGATGTGAACACCGGGCGCTACACCGGCAAGAAGGATCCCGAGAAGACTATCCTCAAGACCAACCTGGAGGCGGCCCGGGAGATCGCCCGCCAGATCCGGCTGCGTGACATGGGTGGCATCATCGTGTGTGATTTCATCGACATGGAGAGCCGCCAGAACCGGGACCGGGTGCTGCAGGAGCTGCGGGCCCACCTGGGTCGCGATCGGGCCCGCACCAAGGCCTTCGCGGTCTCCGAACTCGGCCTGGTCGAGATGACCCGGCAGCGGGTCCGCCCGTCCCTGTGGCACTCGATGACCGGAGAGTGTCCCGATTGCAAGGGAACCGGTCGGGTGTTCACCCCCGAGGTCGTGGCCCGAAGGCTGGAGCGCTCGCTCCGCCGAGCCGGACGGGAACGCCGCGAGCGGCAATTGGCCGTGCGACTCCACCCCGAGGTTGCGCTCTATCTGCTGGAAGAGGAACCCCGCCTCATTCAGACGCTCGGCAAGCTCACCGGGCTCGAGCTCGAAATCCGCGATGATCCGGTCATGCGGGTGGACGAGTTCCGGCTCATGAGTCGTCCCGGCGGCCGGGACGTGACCGACATTTATGCCGTCGCCTGAGTCGGTAGTAGGTCAACCCACTGCCGCCTGAGTCGTCCCACTTGCCCAAAGCCCAATGGCAGCCTATAGTTCCGGGCTATTGACGGCCCAGATTTCTCGACCCTGAGTGCCCCATGTACGCCATTATCCGTGCCGGCGGAAAGCAGTTTCGTGCTGAAAAGGGGATGACCCTTCAGATGCCCCTGTTCGACGCGAAGCCGGGCAGCAAGGTCACCTTCGACGAGGTGCTGCTGACCTCGGACGGAACCACGGTCAAGGCCGGGACTCCGCTGGTGAAGGGGGCCAAGGTCGTCGCGGAAGTGGTGGGTGAAGTCAAAGGCATCAAGATCTACATCTGGAAGTTCAAGCGGCGGAAGAACTACCGCCGCAAGACCGGGCACCGGCAGCACTACACCGAGGTGCGCATCACCGACGTGAAGGCAGGGTAACCCCATGGCTCACAAGAAAGGCGTCGGCTCCAGCCGCAACGGTCGCGATTCCAACGCGCAGTTCCTCGGCGTCAAGCACTTCGGGGGCGAACGGGTCGTGGCGGGCAACATTCTGGTCCGCCAGCGAGGAACCCGGTTCCATCCCGGCAAGAATGTCGGGTTGGGGACAGACCACACCCTCTTCGCGCTGGTCGAGGGGGTAGTGAAGTTCGAGCCCAAGGACAAGAAGCGGCAGAAGGTCTCGGTATACCCCAAGGTCACCCAGGCCAGCTAGGAAGGCGAGGAGGCGAGGAGGCGAGAACTTCCGCCCCATAACCTCCTCCAGTCTCGCCGGATCCGGGGACAGTCGCGGAGGGGCCGGGGACCAGATCCTCGGCCCCTCGGTCATTCTGAAACATCGACGGACGGCGCTGCGTTAGATTGGCCCACACCCGTTTCCCGAGGGCTTTGCCATGGCCAAGATGCTCGAACGACTGAACCAGGAACTGGAAAGCTTCGGCAAGAAGGCCCAGCAGGTTCTGGATGACGGGAAGCTCCAGCTGGAGCGGTTTCGATTGCAGCGGGAGCGGGATGAGGCCGCTCGTCGCCTGGGCTACCTGGTCCACCGCCGCGACCGGGGGCGCACCGCCGATCCCCAGGAGATCGAGGCCTGGTTGCGCCGCATTGATGAGCACGACGAGGCGATCGAGAAGGTGGAGCGCCAGCTGTCCAGCTCCCTGGGTGAGGCGGTGACGGTGCGCGATACCCCAGCCCCCGCCTCTGCCCAGCCCGCCGAGGCTGAAGTGACAGCCGAACCGCCGCACGCCTCGTAGAGCTCCGGGGATCGAGGGGTTGGGGGATTGAAGGATTGACGATTGCCGATTTGACTCCTGACCCCCTGACCGCCGACCGCTGAGCGCTTCAACCATTCTCCTGCCCTCAACTCGCCCCCAGCGGCTGTATCGCGACTCGCCCCTGGTGGGTGAGGTGGGGAATGCTCGCCGTGATGGTACGGGCCTCCTCGATGGTGGGCGCGGTGATGATGAAATACCCCGTGAGACTCCCGGCGCACTTGCCCGACCCATCTGTTGGCGACATGCCGGGGGGATCCAGGTGGGCCGCGGTGGGCAGCAGTTCCGCGGCGTCCACCAGCTGATGCCGGGACCGCAGGCCGGCTGCCCAGGTGCGATACTCCTCGAGATATTCCTGCTCCCGTCCCGGC
>CALMOP010000113.1 GCA_937871775.1 uncultured Gemmatimonadota bacterium
GGAAGCCGACCCCAAGGAGCGCGCCGAGCACCTGATGCTGGTGGACCTGGGCAGGAATGACGTGGGCCGGGTGGCGGAGTTCGGCACGGTGCGGCTCACTGCGTTCCAGGTGGTGGAGCGGTACTCGCACGTGATGCACCTGGTGAGCGAAGTGCGCGGGACCCTCCGCCAGGGTCTCGATGCGCTGGCCGCCCTGGCGGCCTGCTTTCCCGCCGGCACCGTCAGCGGCGCGCCCAAGGTGAGGGCCATGGAGATCATCGACGAACTCGAGCCGGTCCGGCGCGGGCCCTACGCGGGGGCCATCGGCTACGTGGCCTGGGGCGCCCGAACCCTGGACACGGCGATTGCGATCCGGACGGTGGTGCTGCGCGGGGGTCGGGCCTGGGTCCAGGCCGGCGCGGGGATCGTGGCGGACTCGGATCCGGACGCGGAGTTCCGGGAGACCGAGGCCAAGGCCGTCGCCGTGCTGACCGCCCTGGGGCTGGCGGGGGCACCCTAACTCCGGGCCACCGGGGCCCTGTGGCCCTACCGCGACAGGAGGGCGGGTCCCCCGGACCGGCCCCAGTGGCGTCGTTTCCGACCACCTCTATATTGCCTCGAACCATGTCGCTCACACTCGCCTCATTCACCGGCGACCAGGACTTCGACCTGGTGACGGACCACGTGTATGTGGTCGGGCGCGCAGTCGCCAGTGAAATCCCCATCTTCGACCCCACGATCAGCCGGCGTCACGCCGAGCTGACGGTCACCGCTACCGCCGTGTTGCTCAAGGACCTGGGCAGCAGCAACGGGACCTTCATCAACGGCGAGAAGGTGACCGAGGGCCAGGTCAATCCCGGCGACTCGGTCACCTTCGGGAAGGTGGTGTTCCAGCTCAAGTCGCCCGACACGGGCGGGCCTCGATTCAATACCGGGTCTCACCATGCCGCTCCGGGCGGCACCATCATCAAGCAGATCTCCATGAGCGCCGGGGTGCTGCAGCCAGTGCTGGTGTCAGCCCCGCCGGGGACCTCCGGCACGCATCCGGCGGGCGGGGGCCAGCTCAAGGTGGCCGCCGCCACCCGGGAGGAGCGGAACGCCCGCAAGCTGGAAAAGCTGCTCGAGGTGTCGCAGAAGCTTTCCGGGGAACTCGACCTCGACAAGCTGCTGGGGCGGGTGGTGGAGACCACATTCGAGGTGATGGGTGTGGACCGGGTCTCGGTGCTTCTGCGTACCGATGCCGGGGAACTGGTGCCCCGGGTCTCCAAGAGCCGGCTGGGCGATACCTCGTCGCAGCACGTGCCCCGTTCGATCGCCCGCAAGGCGGTGGAAGAGCGGGTCGCTATCCTGACCGACAACGCCATCGCCGACGACCGCTTCAAGGGCGGCCAGTCCATCATGCTGCAGAGCGTGCGGAGCGCCATGTGCATTCCGCTCATGGCCAGCGCGGAGCAGGTGCTGGGCATCCTGTACGTGGACAACCTCACCGCCACCAACTCCTTCAACGACGAGGACCTGCAGTTCCTGATCGCGTTCGGCGGCCTGGCCGCGACCGCCATCAAGGTCAGCCGGTTCGCGGAACAGATCCAGCGGCAGGCGATGGTGCGTTCCAACTTCGAGCGCTACTTCGCGCCCAACGTCGCCGCCGAGATCGCCCAGCAGCAGGGCGCGGTGAAGCTGGGCGGGGACAAGCGCCCGGTGACGATCCTGTTCTCCGACATCCGCGGCTTCACGGCCATGTCGGAGCACATGAATCCGGACGCCATCGCCGGCCTGCTGTCGGATTATTTCACGGAGATGGTGGACATCGTGTTCGCCAACGGCGGCACGCTGGACAAGTTCATCGGCGATGCCATCATGGCCCTGTGGGGCGCGCCGATCCCCCACGCCGACGACCCCGATCGCTCGGTCCAGGCAGCCATCCAGATGCAGCGGGCCATCGCCACCCTCAATGCCCAGTGGGCGACTGAGGGACGTCCCCAGATCGGCGTGGGCATCGGGATCAACTACGGCGAGACCTTCGCGGGGAATATCGGCAGCCACCTGCGGCTGGAGTACACCGTGATCGGCGACGCGGTGAACGTCGCCAGCCGGCTCTGCAGCAATGCCCTGGGCGGGGAGATCCTGATCAGCCATCCGCTGTACGAAATGCTCAAGGACAAGCCGCCGGTCGAAGCCCGCGACCCGCTCACCGTGAAGAACCGGGCCCAGGCGGTACCGGTGTGGAAGGTCACGGTATAGGCAGGCGAGCAGGCGAGGAGGCGAGGAGGCCAGGAGGCCAGGAGGCGAGAAGGCGACGGGCGACAGGCGTCAGGCGTCAGGCGTCAGGCGTCACGCACCACGCACCACGCACCACGCACCACGCACCACGCACCACGCACCACGCACCACCCATCACGCACCACCCATCACGCACCACCCATCACGCCCCCTCCACCAGAATCATCGAGGTCTCCGCGGTCCGCTGCCGGATAGCCCTCAGCGGCCGATACTCCGGCGAGTCCCACCAGGCCCGGGCCGCCTCGGCGCTGGGAAATTCCAGGATCACCGTGCGGGCCGGCACCCGACTGCCCTCGAGGACTTCGGTCCGACCGCCCCGGGCCAGGTAGCGCCCGCCGTATTGATGCACTGTCGGCGACGCCACCCGCTTGTACTCCTCGTATCCCGCGGGATCGTGGATGTCGATGTCCACCAGCACATAGGCCGCCATAAGACCTCCAGTTACTCTGCCACTCTGCCACTACGCCACCCGCCCCTCACCCCGGCCCTTCCCCCGCCACGAACCGGTACGGATAACCCGCCTCACCAAGCAACTGGACTACCAGCCGAACCGGCAGCCCCATGACCGAGAAGAAGTCGCCTTCGATGCGCTCGACCAGGGCCGCGCCGTAGCCCTGGATCCCGTAGGCGCCAGCCTTGTCCATCGGCTCGCCGGTGGCGATGTAGACCCGGAGGAATGCGTCATCGCAGGACCGGAACGATACCCGCGTGACATCGGTGGCCTGACGGACCGTGCCGTCGGACACCAGCGCGATCGCCGTGATCACCTCGTGGGTCCGTCCCTGCAGTAACCGGAGCATCCGCAGTGCGTCGTCTGCGTCCGCCGGCTTCTCCAGGAGCTTTCCGTCGAGCAGCACCGTGGTATCCGCCCCCAGCACCAGCGCGCCGGGTACACTCAGCGCCTTGGCCCGCGCCAGCCGCTCGGCGTAGGCCACCGGCCCCTCGCCGGGCTGGTGCACCTCGGGCACGTGCGACGGCCGCACCTCGAACGGGATGCCGAGCATGGCGAGCAGCTCCCGGCGGCGGGGGGAAGCGGAGGCGAGGGTGAGGATAGGAGGTGGGGCCATGAGAAGCGGGAAAAGGGAAAAGGGGGAGGGGAAAGGGGTAGGCTGACCTACCCAGCTACCCTGATTCTCCCTTCCCCTCTTCCCCTCTTCCCCTTTCCCCTTTCCCCTTCCCCCTCTCCAGGATCAGCGTCACCGGCCCATCGTTGTGGATCTCCACCTGCATCATGGCGCCGAACTCGCCAGTCTCGACTTGGAGGCCCCTGCCCCGGAGCTGGGCGATGAACCGCTCATAGAGTGGAATTGCCATCTCGGGCCGGGCCGCATCGATGAAAGAGGGACGGCGGCCCTTCTGGGTATCGCCGTAGAGGGTGAACTGGGAGATCACCAGCACCGCCCCGCCGACCTCCTCGAGCCCCAGGTTCATCTTGTCCTGGACGTCGCCGAACAGCCGAAGCCCGGCGACCTTGTCGGCCATCCAGTCGACCTGGGCGGGAGTGTCGTCGTGGGTGAACCCGATCAGGAGGCAGAAGCCCCGGTCGATGGCCCCGAGCACCTTGCCGGCGATGGTCACAGAGGCGCGGGAGACCCGCTGCAGCACGACACGCATGGGGACGGAAGCTAGGTCGACCGAGGTGACTCGGCCACTCCCGCGGTCGACCGGATCGGCCGCTACTCAGCCCGCCGGCTCGAGCAGGGCGCGGATTCTGGGATCACTCCGGACCACATCGAACTCCGACTGCGCCAGATGCCTGAACTGCAACCCGGTACCCCGCCCATAGCCGTTTCGAAAGGCATCCTCGAGAGCCTGAATTGCCGCCTCCGACCCGCCTAGCGCCCCCAGGACACGGGCCCGCCACCAACTCGGTTCTCCGAAGGTGTAGGGGCTCGACCAGCGCTCCAGGTCACCGAGAATCCGGTCTGCGGCCGCCCGATCACCCGCATGGGCGGCACTCAAGCCGAGCAGACCCCGACTCGTGAGGCCGTCAGGGTCCAGTTTCAGCAACTCGATCGCCGCCGAGTGGGCCTCTTCCCACTCGCGAGCGTCCAGCAACGCGTTGGTGAGCCCCGCCAGCCAGCGACGCTTCTCCGGCCCCTGCTTCAGCCTCTCCCGGTACCAGTCGACGGCGCGCCTAGCCATCACTTGGCCCTGGTCCCGGTACCCGTGGGCCGCGAGTTCATGGGCGCACTCGAGGAGCAAGCCGCCATCGGAGTCCTCGGGGAGGACCGTGAGCGCCTCCGAGAGGCGGCCGAGACCGACCAGGGCACGGAAACGCCGGCTGCGGATCCAGGTCACGAACCGGGCATCACTGGGACGAGTGGCGACCGCCAGTTCACGATCATACTGTCCCAAGGCATGCCGGGCGTCAGTGCTCAGGTTGACAATCCCAGCCCTCCAGGTCCGACCCCAACCTCTTGCCGTATCGATTCGCTCCAGCACCTGCAGGGCTTCGCCGGGACGGTTGAAGAACGCGGCCGAGAGACCGACTGCCCATTTCGCATGCGCAGCGGTCGGCGCCAAGTCGAGCATCCGATGGGCGCACCGGCATGAACCCTCCCAGTCACCGTGCACGAAGCCGCGCGAGAAGTAGTCGAGGTTCGCCTGGTCGTACGGGGCGAGCGTAGCGCGCTTGCGCTCGACGATCTGGAAAACCGAATCGGCCAGGCGGAACTCCTGACTGTCCGCATAGGCGATCCCCAACCACAGCAGAGCCTGGGTAAAGGAGGTGTCGAGCCGTGCGGCGCTTTGGAAATGCCCGATGTCCTGGTGGAGATCGGTTGAATAGTTCTCCATGCCGAGGATGTATTCCTGGTACGCCGCGTACGTCGGCGGCCGGCTGGTGGTCGCCCCCTGGTTATTCAGGCGATCGTCAAGCAGGGACGCCAGCGCCCCGGTCAATCGCTGGCGCAGCGGTTCCAGGACCGCGGCCGGTTCTGAGACGCCGACGGTCACCGGGTCTACGGTGAGGCGGAGGCGACCGGTGGCAGCATCGGAGACCTGGGCCTGAACTCGGAGGCTATCTCCCAGACGGTAGACGCTTCCGGAGACCACGGTGCCTGCTCGGGTTTCCTGCGCCAATTCCCCAATGGGGTCGGCAGAACCCGTTCCTTGCCGGACAGCGCGAACCGAGGCGAGCAGCGAGCGGGAGTCGACCACCTCCACGAGCGGAGTGCTGCTGAGCCCTTGGGTAATCCACTCCGCCACCATGAGCCCGACCTGATCCAGGGCCGGATCGCCGGTGCGGTTCTCGAAAGGGGCCACCACGATCCGCTTGGGATCGAGGCCGGTCGCTGCCCCACGGTAGCGCAGGATGAGACCACCGAGCCCTGTCAGCAGCGCAGCCGAAAGCGCCACCCAAACCGACCACGATAACTGGCGGCGGTTCTTGGTTAGCGGTGTCGTGGCCCGCTGTAACGCCCGAGCGAACTCCCCAATCGACGGAAACCGATCCACCGGTGCCCGGGCCAGCGCCCGGGTGACCGCGTGCTCCACCGCGCCCGGCACATCACGGCTGGTCGAGAGATGCGGCACCGGTTCCCGGAACCGCTTGGCGATGATCGCCTGGGCGGTGGGCCCGGTGTATGGCGGCTCCCCAGCCAGCATCTCGTACAACACCGCGGCCAGGCTGTACTGATCGGTCCGGCCATCCAGGTCCGACCCCGCCAATGCCTGTTCGGGACTCATGTAGGCGGGTGTCCCGGGTGAGGATCCTGTTTCCGTCAACCGCATGCCTCCCGCCTGGGCCACGGCCAGCGCGATCCCGAAGTCCGCCACCAGCGCGTGCCCCCGCGACAGCAGGATGTTCTCCGGCTTGATGTCCCGATGGATGATCCCCTGCCGGTGGGCGTAATCCAGGGCCTCAGCGACTTCGGCGGTGATCCGGAGCGCCTCGTCGAGCGGCAGCTGACGGTCCCGCTCCAGCCGCTGGCGCAGCGACTCGCCCTCGACGTACGGCATCACGTAGAAGAGCCAGGACGTGGGGCGGACAGCCCCGGACGGAGCCTCGACGCTTCCCGACTCGAACAACGGCAGGATGTGGGGATGCTGCAGGTTGGCAGTGACTTCGATTTCCTTGAGGAACCGCTCGGCACCGAGGACAGCGGTCAGCTCCGGCCGGAGCACCTTGAGCGCCACCGGCCGGTTGTGCCGAAGGTCGTGGGCCAGGTAGACCGTGGCCATGCCCCCGGCGCCGAGCTCGCGCTCGACGCGGTAGCGGGTCGGCCAGGACGGCGATCAAAGCCTCCGGTACGGCCATGCGTACCTTTGTCGGTGGTCGCACGATAAGCTACAGGTCGATTCCCGTGGTCGCGAGATGGCGCGACGGCGGGTCTCCCTGGGCCGACGGCGTCTGACGGCTGCTACTTTTCCACCATGCCGCGACACCCGCCTCAGCACCCCCTCTCCGCCCGCTGTCATGAAGAAGATGGCCGGTTCCACCGGCGTCGAGCCAGCTCCACCACAATCCGGCCGGCGCCGCACCGTCCCGATCCGTCCTCCTGGGCTCCAGATGCGCTGACCACCGCCTGGCTGGGCCACGCGACGGTCCTGCTCAACCTGCGGGGCC
>CALMOP010000114.1 GCA_937871775.1 uncultured Gemmatimonadota bacterium
CGGAGGATTACGCCGAGCCACGAGGAACGCAACACGCATCACGCATTACGCATCACGCCGGATAGCCTACTCCACCACCTTAAGGTGCAGCGCCTTCAAATCCTCCTCCTTCACCCGGGTGGGTGCGCCCTCGAACAGCGCCCGCGCCGCGGTGGTCTTGGGGAAGGCGATGACATCCCGGAGGCTCTGGGCCCCGGCCAGCAGCATGGTGATCCGGTCGAAGCCGAGCGCGAATCCGCCATGCGGAGGCGCGCCCGCGGCGAGGCCGTCCAGCAGGAAGCCGAACCGGCGCCGCACCTCCTCTGCCGCAACGCCCAGCAGCCGGAACACGGTCTGCTGCACCTCGGGGTTGGTAATCCGGATGGAACCGCTGCCCAGTTCGTTGCCGTTGTAGACCGCATCATAATGCAGCGCGCGACAGTTCCACGGATCCGACTCCAGCCGGTTCAGGTCCTCACGATGCGGCGCGGTGAACGGGTGGTGCACGAAGACCCACGCGCCGCTCCCCGGGTCCTGCTCGAACAGCGGGAAGTCCACGATCCAGCAGAAGGCATGGCGGGTGGACGGCGTCACCTCCGGCCGGCGCACCAGCTGCATCCGCACCGCGTGCAGCGCCGGGCCGGTGACGCTGTCGGGGCCGACCGCCGCCAGCAGCAGATCGCCCGGCGCTGCCGTTACCGTTGCGAGGCCCTCCGCCCCGAAGGCCTTGACCCCCTGCCCTTCCCAGCCGGCCTCGGTCCGCCGGGCCCAGATCAGACCGCTGGCCCGGGCGCCCTTGGCGACCGCCGCCAGCTGATCCAGATCCTTCCGACTGGCACCACCGAGTCCGGTCGCCAGGATGCCCCGGAGCCGCCCGCCCGCGGCCACGGCTCCAGTCACGAACTCTGCCGCGTCGCCGCGGAGGTGACCGGAAAGATCCTGCAGCTCGAACCGGTACCGCAGGTCCGGCTTGTCGATGCCGTAGCGTTCCATCGCCTCCCGGTAACGCAGCCGCGGGAACGGCGGGGTAACGGTCTCTCCGGCTTCGTCCCACAGCGCCACCAGGACCGCCTCGATGCAGGACTGGACATCCTCCTCGTTGACGAAGGAGGCCTCGAGATCGATCTGGGTGAACTCGGGCTGGCGGTCGGCCCGCAGGTCCTCGTCCCGGAAACAGCGGGCGATCTGGAAGTAGCGATCGAAGCCCGCCACCATCAGCAGCTGCTTGTAGATCTGGGGCGACTGCGGCAGGGCGTAGAATTCGCCTGGATGCACCCGGCTGGGCACCAGGTAGTCGCGCGCGCCCTCGGGCGTGGGCTTGGTCAGGATCGGAGTCTCGATCTCCAGGAAACCCAGCCCGGTGAGCGTCCGGCGGGCGCGCTGCAGCAGCCGGTGGCGGAGGATCAGGTTCTGCTGCAGCTCGCTGCGGCGCAGATCCAGGATCCGGTGCTTGAGTCTGAGTTCCTCCGCTGGAAGTTCCTCGCCTTCCTTCCGCGCGACCGGAATGGCGGGCACCTGGGCCGGGCCCACCACCTCGAGCCCGGTGACCCGCACCTCGACATCGCGGGAGGCCAGCGCGGAATCGCGGGCGGTCTCCGGTCGGAGTTCAACCGTTCCCTGCACCAGGATGACCGACTCCTGAGCGACCCGGCCGGCCCGCTCGAGAACTTCGCGGCTGGTCCACTTGGGATCGAGGGAGAGCTGCACCAGCCCTTCCCGATCCCGGAGGTCCATGAAGATCACGCCGCCGAGATCCCGGACCCGGTGCACCCACCCCGCCAGCCGGACCGCGGTGCCGGCATGCTCGCGCCGCAGACTGCCGGCCCGATGGCTTCGCAGGCTGGTGGCCTGAGCCGACCCGCTGCCGGGGTTCATCGTTCCTCGGCCTCGACCAGCAACCGGTGAAAGTCGTCCGCCGTCGGCGCGGCGAAGAGCGCCCCGCGGATGCTCTCGCGGCGCACCAGGCGGGCAATCCGGGACAGCGCCTTCACATGCTGCCCAGCGCCGCTCTCCGGTCCGATCAGCAGGAAGAACAGCCGCACCGGCTCCCCATCGAGGGCATCGAATGGCACTCCGCCGGGGCTGCTGCCGGCCACCAGGGAGAGTTCCGAGACCAGGGAGGATTTGGCGTGGGGAATGGCGATTCCATGGCCGATGCCGGTCGAGAGCATCCGCTCCCGCTCCAGCACCGGTCCCAGCAGGGCCTCCGCATCGATGAACAGCCGCTCGGCCAGCATCTGGGTCAGCTCCCGCAGTGCCGCCGGTTTGTCGGTGGCCACGAGCGGAACCCGAATGCGGTCGGGGGTCAGGAGTTCGGTCAGCAGCAGTACGGAATCTGGCACAGGTCGGGTGAACCTAACGGGTTTGAGAGAGTCGGGCAATTTATTCACACCGTGGGAGTTAGCTGCGATAGGTGACCGCCGTCGCAGCCGCACGCCTCGAACCCGGCGGGAATCCCGAGGGCTATATTGGCGCATGGCAATCACTGCTGAAAGCACGTCGATCCTGGATCTGGCTCCGGCCGAGGCTCGGGTACGGCTGAGCGACTGGGCGGCGGGGTTGGGCCTGCCGGAGTATCGGATCCGGCAGTTGCACCCCCGGCTATGGGATCGCCCGGTGGCCCGCTGGAGCGACGCAACCGAGCTGCCGGCCGAGCTGCGGGCCCGGCTGGATCGGGAGTGGCCCCTCCCGCGGCTGGAGCTGGTCACCGAACAGCAGTCCAGCGATGGCACCCGCAAGTTCCTGTGGCGCCTGGGCGACGGCGAGACCATCGAATCGGTCCTGATTCCCTCGGGAGCCCGCCGGACGCTCTGCATCTCTTCCCAGGCCGGCTGCGCCCTGGGCTGCGTCTTCTGCGCCACCGGCCGGATGGGATTCCGACGCAATCTCACCCCGTTCGAGATCGTGGGGCAGATCCGGGAGCTGGTGCTGCGGAATCCCGCGGACCGCCCCAGCAACGTGGTCTTCATGGGCATGGGCGAGCCGCTGCTGAACTGGCCGGCGGTTGAGGTGGCGCTCACCATCCTCAATGCCGCGGATGGCCTGGGCATCGGCGCCCGCCACATTACGGTCAGCACCGTTGGGATCGTCCCCGGCATGCAGGCGCTGGCCGGGCGCCCGGAGCAGTTCCGGCTGGCGATCTCGCTCCACGCCGCGATCCCCGATCGGCGCCGCCCCTTGATGCCGATCGACAAGCGCTACCCGCTGGCAGCGGTCCTCGAGGCGGCCAAGGCGTTCCGGAAACGGATCACCTTCGAGTACGTCCTGATCGCGGGCCGGAACGACAGCAACACCGACGCCGACGCGCTGATCGCCCTGGCCCGTCGCATGGGAGCCCTGGTCAACCTGCTGCCGCTGCACCCCGGGGGTGCGCCCCACCTGGCCCCGACCCCGGCGCCGCGGATCCGGGCCTTTGCCGATCGGCTCCGGTCCGGCGGCATCGAAGCGGTGGTGCGCAAGAGCCGCGGCCTCGACATCAGCGCGGCCTGCGGGCAACTGCGGGTGGAGCATGCGCAACATGCTCCACCCGCACCCCCAGGAGGGGAGGAGCTATAGCTCTGCCCCTGCTATAGCTCCGCCCCCTACCCGTACCCGCGCCCGCTCACCCGGTGGCGCCGAAGGCCCCTGACAGACAGTTGATCGAGAGCAACAACGCCGGCAGGTACTGCTGTCGCCCGGCCTCGTCCGCGGCCCGGAATCTTCGCAGCAGCTCCACCTGCTGCCGGTTGACCTGGTTCACCGTGGCCAGCCGCCGGGCCAGGCGGCGGCGGAACCGGGGGAACCGCTGGGCCAGCTCCCGGTCCCCACTCAGGAACAGCGCGCTCTCCACAGTCCGCTGGTATTCCGCCTCCACCAGCCCGAAGATCGACTCCCGGGCT
The DNA here is from genome assembly GCA_937871775.1 of uncultured Gemmatimonadota bacterium. Classification (GTDB taxonomy): domain Bacteria; phylum Gemmatimonadota; class Gemmatimonadetes; order Gemmatimonadales; family GWC2-71-9; genus JADJOM01. The sequence goes on from CALMOP010000114.1 coordinate 3,858, forward strand.
TCGACCTCGGGGACCAGTTCGGCATACAGCCGGGCGATGCCCAGATCCACCGACGAGAGCGTCTTTTCGACTTCGTCCAGCACCAGCCGGAACAGTCGGGACTCCTGAAACATGCGCCGCAGCAGCTGCTCGCCGCGCTCACCGCGGATTTGCAGGAAGTTCTGCAACCCGCTCCCCAGCCCGTACCAGCCGGTGATCAGGTGGCGGTTCTGGGACCAGGCGAACACCCACGGAATCGCCCGCAGGTCGGACAGGGCCCGGAGGCCGGTCCGGCGCGCCGGCCGGGACCCGATGTTGAGCAGGGTCAGTTCCTCGAGCGGGCTGGCGTTGGTGAAGTAGCTCAGCAGCCCAGGGTGCTCCACCAGCCGGCGATAGGCCGCCTGGGCCGCGCCGGAGATCGCCTCGAGCGCCTCCTCGAATTCGGCGGTCGGCGCCAGGGCCGCCTCATGCTCGGAACGGAGCGAGTGCTGGATGACGCTCGAGGTCAACAGCTCCACCTGGTACTGGGCGGTGCCGCGGTTGGCGTACTTGAGGGAGACCACTTCCCCCTGCTCGGTGATCCGCATCCGGCCCCGGATGCTGCCCGCCGGCTGGGCCGCGATCGCCCGGCCCAGCGGCGCGCCACCCCGGCTGACCGAGCCGCCCCGGCCGTGGAAGAACGCGATCGGGACACCCAGCTCCTCGCCGACCCGAGTCAGCCGGGCCTGCGCCTTCACCAGCTCCCAGTTGGAGCTGAGGTACCCGCCATCCTTGTTGCTGTCGGAGTAGCCGATCATCACTTCCTGGGTGCCGCCCAGGGCCCGGACGCTGCGCCGCACGACCGGCACGGTCAGCAGCTCCCGCATGATGGCCGGCGCGCGATGCAGGTCCTCGATGGTTTCGAACAGCGGCACGATGGGCAGGGTGCAGCTCTCGGTCCCGGCCTGGTCCGCGAACAGCCCGCCTTCCTTGGCCAGCAGGTAGACCCCCAGCACATCGGCCACCTCACGGGTCATGCTAAGGACGAAGCTGCCGAAGGCCTCCCGGTCCAGCTCGGTCCGCATGGCCTGCACAAGGCGAAACATCCCCAGGGTCTCGCGGACCTCCGAGGGGAATTGCTCCAGTTTCCGCTCGCCCCGCCGCGGCCTGGCCAGTTCGGCGAGCAACCACGCTTTCCATTCGGGGGACGCCACCCCGGGGGGCTCGTCATTGGAGCCGGTGGTGAGCCGCCACAGCACCGCCAGCGCCTGTGCCAGGCGAGTGGAATTTTCCCGCAGGTCGAGCCGCACCGTGCTGAACCGGAACGCCTCCACCTCCCGGCGCACCGGACGGATCAGCTGCCGGGCGAGGTTGGGACTGCCGCCGTCGCGCAGCCCCGCCTCCAGGGCACGGAGGTCGGCAAGCAGGTCTTCCGCCGCGGCATACCCTGCTCCCGCCGGCGCGGTCCGCCCGGCTTCGGCATGGGTCACGGCGCCTTCCAGCCTGTGGATCATGCAGGCGAGGAACTGCCGGAACACCTCACCCGGGTTGCGGCTGACGATGGTCGCGGCGACCGGTCCGCTGTCCCGCAACAACCGGTCGAGCTGGGTCCGGAACTCCGGCGTGATGTCGAGGGCGCGATCGGTGATGCTCAGAGTCCGGATCAGGTCCCCCAGCCGCTGGCGGTAGCGGAGCAGACTCGACAGCCGGTTTTCGCCGAGGGTCCGTTCGGTGACCTCATTGGTCACGAAGGGATTGCCATCGCGGTCCCCCCCGATCCAGGAACCGAACTGGAAGAACGGCGGCACCTGGAACACGAAGTCCGGCCACAGCTGAGTCAGCACCCGGTCGAGTTTCTCCAGCATCTCGCTGGTGGCCTCGAACAGGCTCTCACTGAAGAAGTGCAGCCCCCAGTACACCTCCTGCGACACGGTGGGCTTCTCCAGCCGGAGTTCACCGGTCATCCACAGCAGCTCGATATCGGTCCGGAGGCCCTCCAGCAACAGGCTCCGCTCCCGCGGGGTCCAGCGGGGCGATTCCAGTTCCACCAGACGGCGGTAGATGCGGCGGTGCTTTTCCAGGACCGTGACCCGCCTGGCCTCGGTGGGATGGGCCGTGATCGTGGGCCGGATGCGGAGCTGGCCCAGCAGAGCCTGCAGCTCGGCTGGCCCGACGAGCCCGTCGCGGCGCAGGTCGTGGAGCACCTGGGCGAGGGTGCCCTCGACGGGCTCGGGGCCGTGCTCGGCCTCCGCCTGGCGGCGGCGCCGCATCGCGGCGTTCTGCTCGGCGATGTTGAGGAGTTGAAACCAGATGCCCTGGGCCCGGAGACAGGCCTCGAGCTGCTCGGAGGTCCAGGCCGGATCCATGGGACCACCCTCGAGCACCGGCTTGAGGTAGGGATGTCGCGCCCCCACCACGTCGACCAGCAGCCGGAACAGGAGTTCGGCGATCTCGCTGGCGTAGCGGGCGGCGCTCGCGGCCGCGGGACCCTTCGAGACCGGGAGGGCAGCGGGATCGAAGGGGGCGAGGTGCTCCCCGGTCACACGACCCGGTCGCGAACCGGCTGGCCGTCGAAGAAGCGGGTGAGATTCTCCAGGGCCCGCATCCCCATGGCCACGCGGGTCTCCAGTGTGGCGCTGCCCAGGTGGGGCAGCAGCACGACATTTTCCATGGCCAGCAGCGGCGCGCCGACCTGGGGCTCCTTCTCGAACACGTCGAGCCCCGCCCCCGCGATGCGCTTCCGCTGCAGCGCGTCGATCAGGGCGGCCTCATCGACCACGTCCCCGCGCGCCGTGTTGACCAGGAACGCCTCGGGCCGCATGAGCCGCAGCCGATCGGCGTTGATGAGATGCCGGGTCTCCGGGGTCGCGGGGCAATGCAGCGACACGAAATCCGCCTCCCGCAGCACCGCCTCCACCGACTCGCGACCCTCGGCCCCCAGGGCCGCGGCCTCCTCCGGCTTGGGGGGGAAGGGATCGGTGTAGATGATCCGCATCCCGAAGCCGTGATGGGCCCGACGGGCCACTGCCTTGGCGATCCGGCCGAAACCGATCAGGCCCAGGGTCTTGCCGGACACCTTGGTGCCCAGCATGTGGGTCGGCCGCCAGCCGGTCCACTGCCGGGCGCGCAGGTGTCGCTCTCCCTCGCCGGCGCGGCGGGCCACCATCAGCAGCAACGTCACCGCGATATCCGCAGTGTCGTCGGTGAGCACATCCGGAGTGTTGGTTACCGTGAGCCCGCGGGCCCGGGCCGCCTCGATGTCGATGTTGTTGAAGCCGACCCCGAAGTTCGCGATGATCCGGGCCCGCCGCGGCTCGACGCCGAGCACATCCGCCGTGAGCTTGTCGGTCACGGTCGGAAGCAGGCCATCCGCGGTGCGGAGCGCCTCCCCGAGCTGCGCCGCGGTGAGCGGCACGTCCTCCCGGTTGAGCACCACGTCGAACCGGCTCTGGGCCTCCGTCTCACAAGCTGCCGGAATCCGGCGGGTGATGACGACCCGCGGCCGGGCGCTCATCGGGTAACGGTCCGCTTGCGGGCCGGCTTCTGGGCCAGGGCCTCGGCCACCGCCTGCCCCAGCTCGGAGGGACTGGGGGCCACGTGCAGCCCGAGCGCGCGCATGATCTCGGCCTTCTCCGCGGCCGTGTCACCGAAGGCCGAGATGATCGCGCCGGCGTGCCCCATCCGGCGACCCTTGGGCGCCGTGAGGCCGGCCACGTACCCGATCACCGGCTTGGTCATGTGCAGCTTGACCCAGTGGGCCGCCTCGGCCTCCTGGGGCCCGCCGATCTCGCCGATCATCATCACCGCTTCGGTCTCGGGGTCCTTCTCGAACAGGGCCAGGATGTCGAGGAAACTGGAGCCGTTGATGGGATCGCCCCCGATCCCGATGCTGGACGACACCCCGATGCCCAGCTCCTTCATCTGGCTGGCCGCCTCGTACCCCAGGGTCCCCGAGCGGGTGACCAGGCCGACCTTGCCCGGCATGTAGATGTGGCCCGGCATGATGCCCAGCATGCACTTGCCGGGACTGATGAGGCCGGCACAGTTGGGGCCCACTAGGGTGGTGCGCTTCTCCTTGGGATAACGGCGGAGGTAGCGCTTCACCATCATCATGTCCTGCGCGGGAATCCCATCGGTGATGCAGCAGACCAGCTTGATCCCGGCGTCCGCCGCCTCCATGATCGCGTCGGCGCAGAAGGCGGCCGGCACGAAGATGATGCTGGCATCGGGATAGACCGCGTCCACCGCGTCCTTGACGGTGTTGAAGACCGGCAGCCCGATATGGGTCTGGCCGCCCTTCCCCGGGGTCACCCCGCCCACCACCTTGGTGCCGTGGTACTCGAGCATCCTCTGCGAGTGGAAGGTGGCTTTCTCGCCGGTGAAGCCCTGCACGATGATACGGCTCAGTTCGTTGATCAGAATCGCCATGTGCCCAGGTCCGAGTGAGGAGTGAGGAGTCCGGCACCCCCGAGGGGTCCGACACGCCCTACTTCTTGGCTTGCTTCCAGGCCGCGACCACCTTGTCTGCGGCGTCCGCCAGCGATTCGGCCGCAATGATGGGGAGCCCGGATTCCGCGATGATCTTGCGGCCCTCCTCCACGTTGGTCCCGGCCAGCCGCACCACCAGCGGCACCTTCACGCCGACCTCCTCGACCGCCTGCACCACACCCTTGGCGACCCAGTCGCAGCGGTTGATGCCGGCGAAGATGTTGACCAGCATGGCGCCGACCTTCCGGTCCTGCAGCACCAGCTTGAACGCCATGGCCACCCGTTCAGGCGACGCCCCACCACCCACGTCGAGGAAGTTGGCGGGCGCCCCGCCGGCGTGCTTGATCATGTCCATCGTGGCCATGGCCAGCCCCGCGCCGTTGATGATGCAGCCGATTTCACCATCCAACGCGACATAGTTCAGGCCGTTCTCGGTTGCCTGGGCCTCGCGCGGGTCCTCCTCGGCGTGATCCCGGAGTTCGCTCACGCTGGGGCGGCGGAACAGGGCGTTATCGTCAAACGCCATCTTGGCATCCAGCGCCAGCAGCTGCCCGTCCCCGGTAAGCACCATCGGATTGATCTCCACCATGGTGGCGTCGAGATCCCGGAACGCCCGGTGGCATCCCATGAGGGTCGTCACCATGCGGTTGACCGACCCGGCCGGGATACCCAGGCCGAAGGCGATCTCCCGGGCCTGGAACGATTGCATCCCGACCGCGGGCTCCATCTGCTGGCGCAGAATGGTCCCCGGCTCACTCTTGGCAATCTCCTCGATTTCCATGCCGCCGTGCGGATGGGCCACCAGCATGATCCGTTCGCTCTTCCGGTCCAGCACGAAGCCGATGTACAACTCCCGCTCGATCGGGACCGCGGCCTCCACGTACAAGCGATGGACCACCTTGCCCTCGGGACCGGTCTGATGGGTCACCAGCCGCTTCCCGAGCAGCTCGGTCGCGGCCTTCCGGACCTCATCCTCCGTGGTGCACAGCTTGATGCCGCCAGCCTTCCCCCGGGCCCCGGAATGGATCTGGGCCTTCACCGCCCAGCGGTTACCGCCGATTTCGGCCGCGCGGTAGACCGCCTGCTCGGCGCTGTACGCCACCCCGCCCCGCGGGATCGCAACCCCGAAGTTGGCGAGCAGTTCCTTGGCCTGGTATTCGTGAATGTCCACCGGGTGTCTCCAAAGTGGGGTGGATGTCAGGCGTTGGGCGTGGTGCGTGGTGCATGATGAGTGGTGCATGATGAGTGGTGCCTGACGCCTGGCATTCCACGCATTACCCATCACCCATTACGCATCACGCCGGCCGCCGATCGCCTTCGCCATATCGACGACATTCTGCGCCATCCGGGCGCTGGCGGCATCGATCATCCTGCCGTCCAGCTGCGCCGCCCCCTTCCCTTCCCGGGCGGCCTGGGCCAGGCTCTCCAGGATCCGCTGGGCCCGGGCGACTTCCGCTGCGGGCGGCGAAAACACCTGGTTGGCCAGCTCGATCTGGCTGGGGTGAATGGCCCACTTGCCTTCGATGCCTAGCGCGGCTCCCCGCCGCGCCGCCGCCAGAAACGCCTCCGGGTCCTTGAAATCTCCGAATGGCCCGTCGATCGGCCGCAACCCGTAGGCCCGGCAGGCCACGATCATCCGGGTCAGCGATGCATGCCACTGGTCGCCCGGATAGTCGGGGTTGAGCCCTCCGATGGAGACCGTCCGGGCCCGCATGCTGGCGGCGTAGTCCGCCACGCCGAAATGCATCGCCTCCAGCCGCTTCGAACTGGTGGCGATGGCCTCCACGTTGGCCATCCCCAGGGCCGTCTCGATCAGGACGTCTATGCCGATCCGGGACCCGATCCCCTTCGCCGCCTCGATCTGGGTGAGCAGCGCGTCGGTGAGATATACGTCGCCGGGCACCCCCACCTTGGGCACCAGCACCACATCCAGCCGATCACCGGCCTGCTCCACGACATCCACCATGTCGCGGTAGTAGTAGTGGGTGTCGATCCCGTTGACCCGGACGCAGATCGTCTTGCCGTGCCCGCGCCAGTCGTACTTGCGGAGCGCCTCGATCACGTTGACTCGGGCCTGCTCCTTGTCCGCCGGCGCCACGGCGTCCTCGAGATCGAGAAAGATGTAGTCGGCCGCCGAGGTGAGCGCCTTCTCGAACATGGCCGGGTTGGAGCCCGGCACGGCCAGTTCGCTCCGCTGCAGTCGCGGCCGAGCCGGCTCGTAGCGGGTATGGCTCACGCCACCCCCGCCGGCTGCTTGGCCACCGCCGCCTCGGCGGGACCGGCGCCCTGCCTGGGCGGCAGCGGCCGCTGGGTCTCGATCCAGTATTGCTGGGCCGCGGCGACGCCCTTGCCCAGCTCGAGCTTGATGCCGACGTCCCGCATGGCCATCTCGGCGCCCCCGATACCGGCCAGGAGGGTGATCTCGTTGAGATCCCCCAGATGCCCGATCCGGAACAGCTTGCCGGCCACCTTGTTGAGACCGGCACCCAGCGCGAAGTTGTAGCGCCGGAACGCCACATCGATGACGTCGGCCCCGTTGACCCCGGGCGGCACCATGATGGCGCTCACCGTGTCGGAGTGCCACTTCGGGGCCTTGGCGCACAGCGACAGCCCCCAGGCGCTCACCGCGCGACGGCAGCCTTCGGCCAGCCGGTGGTGCCGGGCGAACACGGTCTCCAGGCCCTCCTCCAGCAGCATGGTGAGCGACTCCCGGAGCCCGTACAGCATGGGGATGGACGGGGTGTAGGGGAAGTACCCGGTCGCGTTGGCCTTCACCATGTCCTCGAAGCTCCAGTAGCACCGCGGCAGCTTCGCGGTCTTCCCCTGTTCCAGCGCCTTGGGACTGACGCACACGATCCCGGCGCCCGCCGGGAGCATGAAGCCCTTCTGGGACCCGGTCACTGCCACGTCCACCCGCCACTCGTCCATCCGGAAATCGATGCTGGCGAGGCCGGAGACGCTGTCGACGAACAGCAGCGCCGGGTGCCTGGCGGCATCGATCGCTTTGCGGACCGCACCGATATCGGAGGTGACCCCGGTGGCGGTCTCGTTGTGCACGATGCACACCGCCCGGTAGACATGTTTGCTGTCTTTCGCGAGCAGGTCCTGCACCTGGTCCGGTGCTGCGCCCTCACCCCACTCGATGTCGACCACGGTCACGTCCAGACCGAACCGCTGCATCATGTCGATCCACAGGTGGCTGAACTGGCCGTAACGGAAGGAGAGCACCTTGTCGCCCGGGGACAGGGTGTTGACCAGCGCCGATTCCCAGCCGCCGGTGCCGGTGCCCGGGAAAACGAACGGGGTGCCGGACTCGGTCTTGAAGACCTTGCGGAGGTCCCGCATGATCGCGGCGGTCAGGGTGGGGAATGCCGAGGAGCGGTGGTCCTCCATGGGCACGTGCATGGCCCGCAGGATCCGATCGGGAGTGTTGGTCGGACCGGGAACGAACAGGAAGTTGCGTCCAGACATGGGACCATCCCTCTCACGCTGAAGTCGACACGGTGCGGGAGCCTCCGGCTCTCGCGCGAATGCTTGCGGGCGGCGGTATGTTCATGCCGACCCGCTGATTTCCTGGACCTCGAGACCCCCATGCCCTCGACCGGGACCGCCCGGCACCTGCTGACCGAGCTGTACTGGGCCGCAGTCCGCGCCGCGGCGCCGGGCCCCGCGCTGCGGGCCGGACTGGTACGCCATGCGCCCCATCCAGACCGGCCGGTGCACCTGCTGGCCCTGGGCAAGGCGGCCCTTCCGATGGCGCAGGCCGCCGTAGCGCACCTTGCCAGCCTCGGCCTGGCCCCGGCCGGAGGCCTGCTGGTGCTGCCGGAGCCGGGGCCATCGCCCCATCCGCTCCTCGAGGTCGCGGTCGGCGATCATCCGGAGCCGGGGCCGGGCTCCCTCGCTGCCGCCGCGGCTCTGGGCCGGGCCGTGGCGGCCGTCGGACCTGAGGCGGAGGCATGGGTGCTCCTGTCCGGGGGAACGACGAGCCTGATCGGAGCCCCGGTAGCCGGGCTCCAATCCCCGGACCTGACGGCGCTATATCGCCTGCTGCTGGGATCCGGGCTCGATATAACGGCCATGAATCGGATCCGCAAACGCTTCACCCGCTGGTCGGCAGGGCGCCTGACGACTGCGCTCTACCCGGCTCACGTGAAATCTTTCACAATCTCCGACGTCATAGGGGATGATCTGGGGTCGATCGGCTCTGGTCCCTGTGTCCCTGATGGGTCAAACGCCGAGGAGGTCCGCACCGCGCTGACCTCCACCGGCCTGTGGGAGAGACTCCCGGCGGCCCTCAAGACTCACCTCGAACAGGTCATGGCCGGGGCCCTTCCAGAGACCCCCAAGGCGAATGATCCCGCCTTCACCAAAACCACGATCCACCTGGTGGCCAGCAACCGGCTGGCCCTGGAGGCCGCTGCCGCGCGGGCCCGGGAACTCGGGCTGACGGCGGAAATTCTGGACGCTGCCCTGGCCGGGGAAGCGGCCCAGGCGGGCCGCCACCTGGCCGCCCGCCTGCGGGATTATGATGCCACGCAAAACGCCGGCGCGCAAGACAGTCAACTGAATAAAGATACAATCTGCATCTGGGGCGGTGAGACCACCGTCACCCTGCCCCCCGACGCTGGCCCCGGGGGCCGCTCCCAGGAGCTGGCGCTGGCGGCGGCCGAGGTCTTCGCCGACGCCGCCCCCGGGCCGGAGCTCTGCCTGCTCGCGGCCGGGACCGACGGGCGAGACGGGCCCACCGATGCTGCGGGAGGCTTCGCGGACCGCGCCACCTGGGGGGCTATTCGGGCTGCGGGACGGGATCCGCGCCGGGACCTCGCGACTCACAACGCCTTCGACGCGCTCGAGGCCGGTGGGGCGCTGTTTCGAACCGGAATGACCGGCACCAACGTGATGGACCTGGTGCTGGGCTACCGCGCCCGGGACGGCTAGGAAGCTCTCCCCGAGTCGGCGCCATTCCCAGCAGTCATTGCGAGGGCGCGGAGCGCCCGAAGCAATCCCGCAAACTCCGCTCGGAGGTCTGGGGCCCCTTCGCGGCCTTGCAATGACCGAATCGTAAGACGGAGCCGCCTGTGCAGAGCCTTCCTAGGGCCTGCCGTCCTCATCGGGACGGAAATCGGATCCCAGGATCACGGTGACATCGACTCGCCGCAGGGTGTCCCGTTGCTCTAGCACCTGCCCCACCCCCAGCGCCTGCCGGACCCGAATGGCAGGTTCGCGGTCCCCCCGGCGCGCCAGGATCCGGGTGGAGTCGACCGCCTCCCCGTTGCCGAACAGCACCACGTCCAGCCCCTGGCGGCGCAGCCGGCGGGCCCCCAGCCGGGCCAGCCCCAGGCGGCCGCTGCCGTTGAGGACCTCCACCACAATCCGGTGCTGTTGCGAGGGAATGTCGAAGGCATGCCCGGCGATCCGGTCATGCCGGGTGAGCCGCACCCCGAGGGCCAACAGTCCGAGGCCGGCCACCAGGCCGGCCCCGATCAGCCCGAGTCGCGAACGGCCAGCGAGTTCCACAATCGGACCGTCGGCTCAGGAAGGGGCCACCCCGATTCCACTGCCCGGGCCAGGCGGAGCCGTACCACCTCGCGGAGTACGTCACCGGAGTCCTGCGGGAACCGGTCGGCGAGCCGGGCCCGCTCCGCTTGCAGGTGAGCGCGTCCGGGCTCCAGATAATCGGCGCAGTACAGCATCCGGCCAGCCATGTCCCACTCCGCCAGGCCGACGCTGTGGTAGCGCACCGCGTCCAGGACGCCGCGGTCGGTCTCGCCCTCGGCCTTGGCCCGGGCGGCACTGGCCGGGCCGTGGCGGAGACCCCCGGCGCCGGGGGTGGAGGAGGGCGCCCACTTCTCGAGTTCTTCCTCGGGCGCATCCCGCAGCGCGTCGTGCAGCCAGATTGCCCGCAGCCAGCGCTGCCACTCGGTGTCGGGAACCCCCATCGCCTCGGCCCAGCGCGAGGCCAGGGCGGCCACCCGTTCGATGTGCTCCAGGCGAGCCGGCGATACCACGGCCCAGGACGGCAGCGCGGGCCGGGGGCCGGGAGGGGTACGGCGCGACTCTCGCGAGACGGTCACGGGAGCTCCGTGCCAAGAATGTGATTGTCGATCAGGCGGGTGGACCCCACCCGGGCGGCGAGGGCGACAATGGTTCCGACCCGGGCCTCGGTGACGGGCTCGAAGCGCTCGGGATCCACGATCGCAATATAGTCCGGCGTCAGACCCGGAAAACCCGCCAGGGTCTCCTGGAGCACCGCAGCCAGCCGATCCGCCCGGTGTTCGCCCTCGCTCCAGCGACGGGCGGCGGCCCGCAGCGCCTGGATCAGTCCCAGCCCTTCCCGCCGCCCAGCCGGCGACAGGTAGGCGTTCCGGCTGCTGAGCGCCAGCCCGTCCGCTTCCCGCACCGTGGGCCCGACCGCGATCGCGACCGGCAGGTCGAAATCCCGCGCCAGCCGCCGGATGAGGGTGGCCTGCTGGATGTCCTTCTGCCCGAATACCGCGACCTCGGGCTCCACCAGGTGGAACAGCTTGGTCACCACGGTGAGCACGCCGTCGAAATGACCCGGCCGCACCGCTCCCTCCCAGCGCGCCGCCGTGGCACCGCCGTGTACCCGGATCTCGGAACCGGGGGGATACATGGCCTCCTCCGCGGGTGCAAACAGCAGGTCGACCCCGGACTCGTCCGCCAGACGCCGGTCCCGGTCCAGGTCCCGGGGATAGCGCGCCAGGTCCTCCGCCGGACCGAACTGCAGTGGATTCACGAACACGCTGAGCACCACCCGGTCGGCAAGCTGCCGGGCCAGTCCCACCAGGGCCAAGTGGCCCTGATGCAGTGCGCCCATGGTCGGGACCAGGGCCACCCGCTGGCTGGCGCGGCGCACCTGGGCCCGCCAGGCGCGAAGCGGCGGGATGTCGGAGCAGAAGAGCATTGGAGCAGCCGTCAGCCTTCGGCCGATCGTTGACCGCTGACTGTCACTCAAAACTGTGCTCCGGCCCCGGATACCGCCCCGCGCGGACGTCAGCCGCGAAGGCTCCGGCGGCCTGGCGGACCGTGCCGGCCAGTTGGGCGTAGGTCTTGAGGAAACGAGGAGCGAAGCCCTCGTTGAGTCCGAGCATGTCGTGCAGCACCAGCACCTGACCGTCGCACCCGGCGCCGGCCCCGATGCCGATGGTGGGGATGGCCAGCAGCCGGGTCACCTCGGCGGCGAGGGCGGCGGGCAGCAGCTCGAGGACCACGGAACAGGCCCCGGCCTCCTCGACGAAACGGGCGTCGGCGAGCAGCCGGTCGTGCGCCTCGGGACCACGACCCTGGACCCGGTACCCCCCCATCTGGTGGATGGACTGCGGAGTGAGGCCGATGTGTCCCATCACCGGGATCCCGGCCCGCACCAGGGCCCGGATGGTCGCGGCCATGGTCTCGCCCCCTTCCAGCTTCACCCCATGGGCTCCGGTTTCCTTGAGGACCCGGCCGGCATTGCGGATCGCCTCCTCGACCGTGACCTGATAGCTGAGGAAAGGCAGGTCGACGAATACCAGCGACTCCCGGCTGCCGCGGTGCACCGCCCGGGCGTGATAGATCATCTGGTCCAGCGACGCGCTGAGGGTGGTGTCCTCTCCCGCCAGGACCTGATTGACCGAATCACCCACCAGCAGGACGTCCACCAGGCCATCCAGCAGCCGGGCGAACAGGGCATCGTAGCAGGTCAGCACGGCGAGCTTCCGGCCCTGGGCCTTGGCCTCGCGAAGGTCGGGGACCGTCAACGGCTTGAGCTGGTCGGGCATAGAGGCCGGCGTGGGAGTGAGCCTGCCGCGGCGGGCGCGCCAGGTCGCGAGCGGTACCAGCGGGGGAATCTACTCGGCGTCGCGGGGCGGCGGTACGAGGGCATCGAGTTCCTCGATCTCGCGGTGCCACCACTCCCGGTTGGCAAACTCCGGATGGGGGATCCGCAGTTCGGGATCGCGGAGGCGCCGGGTCCCGTAGCGGACGATGTCCAGGTCGAGGGTGCGCGGTCCCCAGCGCTCGGTGCGCTCGCGGCCGTTCTCGTCCTCGATCTTGTGCAGCTGCTTGAGGAACCGGCCCGGGTCCAGAGCCGTCTCCACCAGGAGCATCTGATTGAGATAGTTGGCCTGACCCGGCGGGCCCACCGGGGCGGTTTCCTCCATGCTGGAGGCACCGAGCACGGTGGTCAGCGGCATGCGGGCGATCGCCTCGCGGGCTCGGGCGAGGTAGTCCTCCCGGGCGCCGAGGTTGCTGCCGAGGGCGACGTAGACGCGTTCGCGCAGGTTCATGGTTCCGGAGCCAGGTGGCGGACAAGGTGTGGAGCAGCTCGGCCACATCGGCCAGTTCCCGGACCGCCAGTTCGAGTTCGGATGAGCCCCGGCAGGGTGCCCCCCCACGCCACGGCTCGCGGGCAGGGGTCGGGGTGCGCGCGGAGCACAAACCTCACCGGGGTCGCTCCGAATCCGGTTGGTCCAGCGCGTCCCGGAGTCGGGCCAGCAACTGCAGCGCCGGGGCCGGACCCCCGGAGCCAAGGACTTCGACCAGGGCACTGCCCACCACCACCCCGTCGGCGAGCCGGGCGGCCGCCCGGGCCTGCTCCGGGGTGCTGATCCCGAAGCCCAGGGCCAGTGGCAGCGGGCTGGCGGCCCGGACCCGGGCGACGTAGGACTCAAGATCGGCGGCCAGCGCCGCACTAGCCCCGGTCACGCCGAGCCGCGCCACCAGATAGAGGAACCCCTCGGCGCCCGCCGCGACTTCCCCGAGCCGTGCCCCGGTCGTGGTCGGAGCCACCAGCCGGATCAGGTCGAGCGGGCTGGCCCGGACGGCGGACTCGATCTCCGGGTCGCTGCCGGCGGGCAGATCGGTGAGCAGCAGACCGGCAATACCGAGCTGGGCCGCATCGCGCAGGAACCGCTCCACGCCGTAGCGGCGCACCGGATTCAGGTAGGAAAACACCACCACCGGGCGCTGCAGCCGCGCCGCGCCGATCAGTTCGAGAGTCCGGGCCAGGGTCATCCCCTGGGCCAGCGCATCGAACGTTGAGCGCTGGATGGTGGGGCCGTCGGCCAGGGGATCGCTGAAGGCCACTCCGACTTCGAGGATATCGGCGAACTCCTCGGCACGGCGCAGCACCTCGAGACACTGCTCCGGAGCGGGATGGCCGGCGGTGAAGTAGGGAATCAGGGCGGTACGGCCGCGGCGGCGAAGCTCGGCCCAGGCCGCGGCGAGAGTGGATTCAGACGAAGTAGTCGCCGACAATGATCCCGTACCGGTCGGGGTTGGTGACCTTGACGATGCTGCGCCGGAAGGTCCCGCCGGCGTCGGTGGCGGCCAGGTCCTCGTCGCGGCCCGGCGGCGGCACCATGGCGCCATTGGTGTCGACGCAGATCCGGACCAGCGGGCGGTTGAGTACGCTCTGATCGGGATTGGCGGCGGACACCACCGCCACCTCGAAGGTATCAAGAATGACGCAGGAGCCCACCGGGTAGATGCCGATGAGATTGATGATCGCCTTGACCAGGACCTTGTCGTACCCGCGGCGGGGATTCTCCCACATCTCCCGCAACACCTGGTCGGGCTGAATCGGCACCGTCTGGTAGCTGCGGCGGGTGGTGGCGGCATCGTAACCGTCGGCCACGGAGACGATCTTGGAGTAGATCCCCAGGTCTCTGGGCCGGATGACCTTGGGGTAGCCGGTCAGATCGTTCTTCATGTGATGCTCGTGGGCCACCACGATCTGCCGGTACGGGATCTCGCCGTAGCCGCGCATGGTGAACAGGGTCAGCACCCCGAGCCACGGGTGGGTCTGCATGATCTTCCACTCGTCCTCGGACAGGCCGCTGGTCTTGTTCAGCACCTCGACCGGAATCCGGGCCTTGCCGACGTCATGCAGCAGGGCAGCCAGCCCCAGGTCATACAGCTGCAGCCGGGTGAGGCTCAGCTTCTTGCCGATCGCCACCGAGAGGATGCACACGTTCACCGAATGGGTGAAGGTGTATTCGTCGTAGTCACGGATGGTGGTCAACCCCACCAGCGAGGTTTCGTTGTTGAGCACCTGGTCCACGATAGCCTGCACCGCGCGCTTGACCTTGGCCACCGAGGTGGTGCGCCCCATGCGCACACTGTTGATCAGGTCCTTGGTCGCCGCCACGCCGTGGGAGTAGGTTCGTTTGGCCACCTCGCGGGCCTGCTCGGCGTCGGCCACCTTCTCCTGGGACTCGAGTGGCGGCTCCACCTCGATGTGGCGTACCCCCGCAACCGCCAGCTTGTCCCGGAGGTCGAGCAGCGTCCCGGCGGTTGCCGCCGGTGCCTTCCCGGTCAGCGACAGCAGCACCCCGAGGAAGATCTGCCATTCGCGCCGCTCCACCCCGGAGCGCACGTCAATCTGGCCGATGTCCACCGACCGCAGGGCGGCGAGGATGTTGGAGAACGAGGCGTAGTTGTCCAGCTCCAGGCGCAGCCGGGTGCCGTTCACGAACAGGAAGTCGCCCGAGAGCCGCAGTTCGAGTTCCCCCATCGGCGTCAGGATGCCGAGCGCCGCGGCCTGCACGTCGTCGAGCGACTTCTGGGCAGTGGCGTTCTCGATGGGGTACAGTTTGAGACTGCGGAACGCCGCGTACATGGCCAGCAGGAAGGTCCGCCCGGCCTGGCGCAGAAAGGCGTCGGCGGCGGGTTTCTCGTCGGCCCCGAACGAATGGCTGTCGGGTTCGCGGGTCACGCACCGCCCCCGCGCAGGGCCCGGCTCACGGCGTTGCGGACCACCAGCTCCTTGTCCTCGCGGTGCTTCTCGAGCAACTGACGGGCCTCGGGAGACGGCAGTCGACCCAGCGCCAGCGCGGCGCAGGCTCGCACATCGGCGG
This sequence comes from uncultured Gemmatimonadota bacterium, assembly GCA_937871775.1. Lineage (GTDB taxonomy): Bacteria > Gemmatimonadota > Gemmatimonadetes > Gemmatimonadales > GWC2-71-9 > JADJOM01. The sequence continues at coordinate 19,160 of CALMOP010000114.1, forward strand.
GCTCCTTGCGCCGGAACACTCCCCCAGTGGCGAGCATCGCGGTCAGGGCCGGCAGGGCGCTCTCCCCCGCGATCTGGGCGTAGGCCTCGAAGAACCGCATCCGCTCCGTCAGGTCAATGTTACCTCGTCCGTGTACCACCTTCTCGATCCGCCTCAGGGCCCCCTTGTAGCCGCGGCGCCCCACCGCCTGCACCGCAACGATCCGGACCTCCCGGTCGGCGTCCTCCAGCGACTGCTCCAGCGCCTGCAGCGCACCGCTGGTGCCGATGGGATCCAGGGCCTGGACGGCCGCAACCCGGATGCTGCTCCGGGGATGGGTCAGCGTGTCCGCCAGTCCGGCCACGGCGCCCTGCAGCTTGAGCCGGCCGCAC
>CALMOP010000115.1 GCA_937871775.1 uncultured Gemmatimonadota bacterium
CTGAGTCGGTCGAGCACGTGATCGATGAGCGCACGCCCCGCCACCCGCACCAGCAGCCTGCCGATCGGGCCGGTCCAGAACCGCTCCCGCCCCTCGGACCACCGGTCCCGGGCCGGCAGGTCACGGCCCGGGATGAAAAAGCCGACCAGCGCCCCGAGAATCGTGGCGCCGGCCAGTCCCATCCACAGGTAGGTGAGGGTGTTCCAGGACCAAGGCAGCGCCAGGGCGGCGCCGATGGTGGCGATGAAGGCACCCCAGGTCGCCCGGCGCAGGATGCGTCCCAGCCGGCTCGGCGCTCGGCCAATTTCGAAGGCCAGTTCCTCGCGCTTGCGCTCCGCCGCATTCCGGATCGCCAGGGTGAGGTCAGCCGGAGAGTACCCCGCCGCCAGGACCCTCCGGGTCTGTCCCAATCTGGCAATGAGATAGAGGGACCAGGGCACCACGATCAGCAACCCGAACACCGAGAGCATCGCGAACGCTCCCGTCCCTCCCTCCGAAGCCATGGCAACAGTGGCAAAGAAGGCCGGCAGCCCCCACAACAGGGACCAGAGTATCAGGGCACCGCGGGCCTGGTTCCCCTTGGTCAGCCACACCCGGAGCGGTGCCGGCAGCTCCGCCGGGCCGGTCCCGAGCTGATCGAGGGCCCCAGCGAGTTCCTCGCCGGTCTGGAACCGGGCACTGGGAAACGGGGCGAGGCAGCGGTCGAGAGCGCGACACAAGGCCCGCGGGACGTGGGGGGCGACGCTGGCGAGCGGCGGCGCCTGACCGGCGAGCTGCCGCTCCACCAGCTCGGCGAGGGTCGTCGCGGGGTAGGGGAAGCGTCCACCCAGAGCGAGGTAGCCCACTACCCCGAGCGCATACAGATCGCTGCGGCCATCGGCCGGCTCTCCCCGGGCCTGCTCCGGACTCAGGTAGGCGACGGTTCCCACCACGGTGCCATCCACCAGGTCCGCCCGCGCTGCGGCGGCGACGCCGAAATCGGCCAGCAGCGTGCGGCGGGAGGCGCTGTCGAGCAGGATGTTGTCCGGCTTGACGTCCCGGTGCACCAGCCCCTGGGCATGCGCGTGCGCCAGTCCCCAGGCTGCTTCCTTGAGGATGGCCACCACTTCGCCCGGGGGCAGCGCGCTGCGGGCCCGCAGCCGGTCCCCAAGGCTCTCCCCGGGAATGAACGCCATCACGAAGAACACCAGCGTCCCGGCTTCTTCGACGGCATGGATGGGCACGATATTGGGATGTGACAGGCGGGCCGCCATCCGGGCCTCGCGCAGAAACCGCTCCCGGTGGCCGGGCTGGGTAGCGAGACCCGGTGGCAGCAGCTTGATGGCGACGGGCCGGTCCAGCGCGACGTCGCGGGCCAGGTAGACGATCCCCATGCCACCCCGACCCAGCTCCCGCTCCAGCGAGTAGCGGCCGAGCACAGCCTCCTGCAGTGCCAGGAAGAGGGGGTCTACGCCGCCCACGGCCGGCGTACCACGGCGGTCGACCAGAAGGTGGGGCGCCGGTCGGGCAGCCCGAAGTGCTGCTGCGCGGTGGCCCGCACGTATTCCGGATCCCGCCAGCCACCCGCCAGCAGCGCTTCGCGGCGCATCCGCTTCGCTCTCCGCAGCGGCTGCTCCCCGGAGGGATCGAACTGGCGCGGCTCCGAGATCGGATCCGCCAGCAGCCCCATGACGAAGTCGAACGACAGGGCCAGGTGGGCTTCGACATCGCGCACCGGCAGCTCCCAGCGGCTGGTCCGCTCGGCGACCTGGAAGGCCCGCTGCCAACCCTGGGACTCGGTCAGGTGGACCATGCCGCGGAACAGTCGCCGGTTGGTCTTCACCGAGAAGATGGTTGGCGCGATGATCTGATCGAGGTGGGAATCTGCCGGGGTATGATCCAGCAGGATCACTTCCTTGGCGGTCCGGGAGAATCGGTCCCCGAGCGGGGTTTCGAACCGGCTCTCCCAGTAGGAATGACCGAATCCGGCGGTGGTGCTGCTGGTCAGCACCAGCTGGCGGGGAACGAAGAAATTGTGTGCCACCACGTCGGCGGCGAGGTGGCTCAGGTAACCGAGCCCGAAGGCCCGGAGTTGATCGGTCCGCGCCAGGTCGTGGATCTCCTGGCCCACGTGCCAGGAGTGGCAGTGACGGCCCACCGGGGCGTATTTCTTCGCAATGGAGCTGTCGGCGGCGATGTTGCCGTACAGGAAGTCGAAGGGGAACGCGCGCAGCAGGTCGGCGATCGCGCCGGGCAGGACGCCCAGATTCGCCAGCACCGATTCCCCGAGATAGATGTGGGTACCCGGGGTCCAGGCGAACAGCGGCTCGGGCCAGAGCAGGGTCAGCAGCAGGCCGAGCGCCACACCGCCACCCAACGCCGCGCGACTCACCGGCGACGCTTTCGCAATCGCCGGGCGCTGCCCAGCAGCCGGCGCAGCAGGCCGAACCAGCCGGCCCCGGCGCGCACCCGGCGGAGGGTGACCGCGATCTCGAGGGCGGTCTCCTCGACCTCGACCTCCAGGACATCATAGATGGCTTCGAGGTTCTGGAGTCGGTGCTCCACCCCCTCCCGCAACCGCCGGCTCGAGCTCACCAGCGCCTCGGCCTCCGCTCCGACCCCCTGGGCGAGCCGCTGCCCTTCACCCGAGACGGCCTGGATCGCCGTCAGGGCCGGTCCCAGGTCGGTGCGGAGCGAGTCCACCACCCGTGCCAGCCGCTGCATTTCCTGCACGGCCTGCCGGGCGGTGACGCCCGCGGCCAGCGCGATGACCAGGAAGGCCAGCGCGATGATGACCAGGGAGATGGCAGCGGTGGGACCCACCCAGCCGGCGGCCTCGGATTGCAGCAGGAACATGAAGGTCTCCTGAGCCACCCCGCCGAGCCGGCTGGGTGGAACGCCGTGGCCCGCAAGATAACCCCGGCCGGGATGGTCCGCGCGGGAAATCGCGCCCCTCCGCCGGGCGTCTGCTTGACGCTGCCCCCCGGCATCGAGACCTTTCGCCATGCCTCCTCGCTACCTGGTCTCGGGCGGTCTGCCGCTCCACGGGACCGTGCGACCCGCCGGCAACAAGAACGCAGCCCTCCCCGCCATCGCGGCCTCGCTCCTCGCGGACGGTCCGGTCGAACTGGCCAACATACCCCGGATCCGGGACGTGGACGCCATGCTGGCCCTGCTCGCGGATCTTGGCGCCAGCGTCAGCTGGACCGGCCCCAACACCGTGACCCTCGATGCCCGCGCCGCCCGGCCCAAGGCGCTGGACCCGGAATTGTGCACCCAGATCCGGGCCTCGATCCTGTTCGCCGGGCCGCTGCTCGCCCGGTTCGGTGCAGTGACCCTGCCTCCACCAGGGGGGGATGTCATCGGCCGCAGGCGGGTGGATACCCATTTCCTGGCACTGGAGCGGCTGGGGGCCACCCTGGAAGTGGGGGACACCTATCGGCTCGAGACCAGCGGCCTGCAGGGCGCCGAGGTCTTCCTCGATGAGCCGAGCGTGACCGGCACCGAGAACGCGCTGATGGCGGCGGTCCTGGCCCGGGGCCGGACCGTGCTGCGGAACGCCGCCGCGGAACCGCACGTGCAGGATGTCGCCCGGCTGCTGGTCGCGATGGGCGCGAAGATCGAGGGGATCGGGACCAACAGCTACGTCATCGAGGGTGGCGAGTCGCTGCATGGCACCCAATACACGATCGGGCCGGACCATATCGAAATCGCGAGCTTCATCGGCCTTGCCGCGGTGACCAACAGTCACCTGGTCATCGACGAGGTTCGCCCGGACGACCTCCGCAGCACTCTGCTCGGCTTCGACCGGCTGGGGGTGCGGCCCCGTCTCGACGGCACCCAACTCATCGTGGACGCCGGGCAGGAACGCCGCATCCGCCCCGATCTCGGGGGGCACGTCCCGAAGCTGGAGGATGGCCCGTGGCCGGCGTTCCCGGCTGACGCCATGTCGATCGCCCTGGTGACCGCGACCCAGTGTGAGGGCATGGTGCTGCTGTTCGAGAAGATGTTCGAGTCCCGGCTGTTCTTCGTCGACAAGCTGATCGGGATGGGTGCCAGAATCGTGCTGTGTGACCCCCATCGCGCGGTGGTGTCCGGTCCCGCCGCCCTGCGGGGCGGACCGGTCGATTCGCCGGACATCCGGGCCGGCATGGCGATGCTGCTGGCGGCCCTGGCCGCCGAGGGCCAGAGTGTGATCCACAACATCGGGCAGATCGAGCGCGGCTACGAGCGCATCGACGAGCGCCTGCGGGCACTGGGCGCCGACATCCAGCGGGTCGAGTAATCACCCAGCCACCCTGATGCCCGTCCAGGTGCTGCGTGAGCTGGAGGCGCCGGGCCCGGTGCCCCGCTTCGACATTCCGGCCTGGTGGGAGGAGTTCGGAGTCCGGGCCGGGGTCACCGGGCGGGGCGAGGGCCCGGGCCGGGGATTCGATCTGGGCCTGTGGACCGATGCCCCGGTGGGCGAGGTCATGGGGAGGTGGCGCCAGTTCCGGAATGGGTTCGAAGACTTCCCCGGCGTGGTGCTCGGGGATCAGGTGCACGGGGTCCAGTTGGCCCGACATCGCGAGGTCCGGGGATGGAGCCAAGTGGACGCTCTGGACGGCCACCTGACGACCCAACCAGGGGTGCTCCTCACGGTCACGGTGGCGGACTGCATCCCGGTATACCTTCTGGCCCCGAAGCAGCGGGCGGCGGCATTGCTCCATTGTGGCTGGCGAGGAACCTCTGGAGGGCTGCTCTCGCGCGGCATTCAGACCCTGCGTGAGGTTACAAACATGGCTGTCGATAACATGGTAATGCATTGTGGCGTAGGTATTTGTGGCGCGTGTTATGAAGTTGGATCGGAAGTCATGGAGAGTTGTGGGCAGGCGGCACCAGGGCCGGGTCCGTGGCACCTGGATCTGCGATCGGTGTTGATCGAGGCGGCCCAGCAGGCCGGGATTCGCAGGATCTCCACATCACAATGGTGTTCCAGCCACGATCGGCCCCGCTTCTATAGTCACCGGGGCAGCGGGGGCCGGGATGGGCGGATGGTCGCTTATCTGGGGTATCCCCTGGGGCCGGCGACTGCCTCGGATTGACGAATCCGGGCCGTATCCCTATGTTACGCCCGCTGTAAGGGGGCTCCGGCAGGATGGTCTGCCGATGTGGGGGAGTTCCCCCACATTTTTTTTGGCCCGGTTTCATGGGTGTTGACCCGCTGCTCGGGGGTGTCCGCCGCCAGGTGACCGCGCCGGGATTCGAGTTGATCGAGTTCCGGAAGGCGCGCCCACACGGTGAGCCGAGTGTTGGACCGCGTTACCACCTCACGGTGTCCTCCCCGGGCCTGGAACGGCCGGTCCGATTTCCGGAACACTGGCGGCAGTACCTGGGACGGACCGTGCGGCTCACCGCCCGGGGCGTGTCTGGGCATTTCCAGGCGGTGATCGCCGAGGTACCGACCCACGACCGGGTGCGGTTCCGTCCGCGGATGGGGGAGAGCGGCAGGTCGCGCAGGGTGAAATCAAGGCAGCATTGCTGCCCGGCGAGGACCCCTTCGGGGGCGGGCCGGGAGCATCATAGGCTGGAGAGGGAGAGAGGGATGCCCGGTTCCGCGGAAGTACTGATCGCCATTCGCGAGCTCACCACGTCAAAGCAGCTCGATCGCGCCGAACTGCTCGACCTGCTGAAGGACGGCATCCAGGCGGCGCTGGCCCGGCGCTACGGGCCCACCGTGCGCTTCGAGCTGGAATTCGACGAACTCAAGGGATCGCTCCGGGTGATCCGGCTGCGACAGGTGGTCGAGACCGTCGAGGATCCCAGCGTCCAGATCACGCTGGAGGAAGCCCAATACGAGGATCCGGAATTCGCCGTCGGGGACATGCTCGAGGAAGAGGTCCCCTTCTCCGAATTCGGGCGGCTGGCGGTGCAGGCGGCCAAGCAGCGGATCATCCAGCGGGTGCGGGAAGGGGAGCGGACCCGGATCCGGGACGAGTTCGCCAACAAGGTGGGCGAGCTGCTCTCCGGGGAAGTTCAGCAGATCGAGCGCGGCAAGCTGGTCATCATGCTGAACAAGTTCCGGGAGGCGGAGGCCATCATCCCGTATCGGGAGCAGAACCACCGCGAGAAGTTCCATCAGGGCGATACCATGCGCGCGGTGCTCAAGCGGCTGGAGGAGACCCCCAAGGGCCCGCGGCTGATTCTGTCCCGTGCCGACCCCCTGTTCGTCAAGGCGCTCTTCAAGCTTGAAGTCCCCGAGATCCAGCAGGCCATTGTCGACATCCGGGCCTGGGCCCGGGAGGTCGGCAGCCGCACCAAGATCGCGGTGATTTCCCGGGATGACGCCATTGACCCGGTGGGCGCCTGTGTCGGCCTCAAGGGGTCACGGGTGCAGGCGGTGGTGAACGAACTTGGGGGCGAGCGGATCGATATCGTGCCCTGGTCGCCCGACCCGGAGCGCTTCGCCCGCCTGGCCCTGGCGCCGGCCCGGGTCGCCAAGGTCTTCTCCGATCCCGCCACCAAGACGATCCAGGCCGTAGTCGACGAGGACCAGCTGTCGCTGGCCATCGGCCGCAACGGCCAGAACGTGCGGCTGGCCTCCGAATTGACCGGGTGGAAGATCGACCTCTACTCCAGCCGCGAGTGGTTGGAGCGGGGTGGTGAGGGCCCGCTGTTCGCCCCGCTGCCACCGGAGGACGAGGCCGTGATGCAGTTGCCGCTGTCCGAGCTCAAGGGCCTGTCGCCGGAGCTGCTGGCCATTCTCAATGGTGCCGGGTACGAGAAGTTGAAGGACGTGCTGGACCTGGAGCGCGAGGATATCGAGCGGATCCCCGGCATGACGCCGGAACGCAACGAGCAGCTGGTGGCCTTCCTGGCGGAGCTGACGGAGGAGGGAGGCGACGACGTCGCCCCCACCGGCTGAACGGCTCCTGGGCCTGCTGGGGCTCGGGCTCCGGGCCCGCCGGGTCGTGATCGGGGTGGACCGGGTGCGGACGGCGCTGCAGCAGGGGCAGGTGTGGTGCGTCGTCGTCGCGGCGGATGCGACTGCGCGGTCCCGGGAGAAGGTGGTGCGACTGGCGATCGGTCGCGGCATCCCGCTGGTGGTCGGCCCGCCGGCCGCGGAGCTCGGCGCGCGGCTGGGTCGACCGGTAGTCATGGTGGCAGGAGTGCTGGATCGGGCTCTGGCTCGGGGACTCGCGGAGGCGGTTCCGGGCGGGGCCCCATTGGAGGACTGAGTGGTCAAGACCAGAGTGCACGATCTCGCGGCGGAATTCGGAGTCCCCGCGGACCAGTTGATGGGCATGCTCAAGGACATGAGCGTCTTCGTACGCAGCCACATGTCGGCGCTCGAGGACTCTCAGGTGTCCGCGGTTCGGGTGCGCTGGGAGCGCGAGAAGCGCAAGGCGGCGATCGCCGCCGACGCGTCCGCTCCGAAAAAGAAGCGGGTCACCAAGAAGGTGGCCAAGGCCGCGGCGCCGGCGGAGCCGGCCGACGGCGCCAAGCCGGCGAAGCGGCGGCGTACCGCCGCCGAGGTGGCCAAGGTTGAGGCGGAGGCCGAGGTCGAGCGCGCCGCGGAGGCGCTGCGAGTAGAGGCGCTGGAGCTGAGCCGGCCGGTCGAGAAGCGTGACGAGCCGATGCTGACGGCCTCCCTCGAAGAGCGGGCCCGCGCCCTGTTCAAGGATCTTCCCCCGGCGCCGGCCGACGAGGCGCCCGGGTCGCCGTTGCCGTTCGAGCGCCCCGCAGCCAGCGGCGATGCTGCGGCGGCCGCTCCGGCCCGCCCGGCCCCCCAGGGGCTGCCGCGGATTCCGTCCCGGATTCCCCGTCCCGTCGAGCGTCCCGGCGGCGAAGTGCCCCGGTTCCAGCGACCCCGGCCGGTATTCAGCTCCGGCAGCCCCTCGCCAGCCGGCAGCCGGCCCGGTGGGCCGCCCCGCGGGCCCAGCCGCCCGGGTGGGCCTGGGGGATCAACGGCGATCGGCCCCAGCACCGCGGAACGCCCCCGGACCTTCGGACCGGACGCCGAAAAGGGCGCGGCCCGGAAGAAGGGCAAGAAGGCCCGCAAGCCGTCCGTGGATCAGGAGTCGGTGCTGGCCAACATCGAGAAGACCCTGGCCGGCATGCGGGGCCCGGTCAAGCGGGGTCCGCGGCGCGATGACACCAGCTATCGGGAGCAGCTGCAGCGGGCCAAGGAGGAGCGGGAGCGGGAGAAGACCCGGGTGCATGTCAACGAGTTCATCTCGGTGGCGGAACTCGCGGACCTGATGAAGGTGCCCGCCACCCAGATCGTCCAGCTCGCGTTCAAGGAGCTGGGGCTCATGGTCACGGTGAACCAGCGCCTGGACTTCGACCAGATCGAGCTGATCGCGTCCGAATTCGGCTTCGAGGCGGTGAAGGAGTCGGAATACGCCGCCCCCGCGGACGAGGTCGAGGCCGAGGTGGAGGAAGGGCATCAGGTGCCCCGGCCGCCGGTGGTCACGATCATGGGCCACGTCGATCACGGCAAGACCTCGCTGCTGGACTACATCCGCAAGGCGAACGTGGTAGCCGGTGAGGCCGGCGGCATCACCCAGCACATCGGCGCCTACCATGTCACCCTGCCGAACGGCAAGCTGATCACCTTCCTCGATACCCCGGGACACCAGGCCTTCACCGCCATGCGCGCCCGTGGTGCCCAGGTCACCGACATCGTGGTGCTGGTGGTCTCGGCCGACGATGCGGTGATGCCGCAGACGGTCGAGGCGATCAGTCACGCCCGGAACGCCAGCGTCCCGATGATCGTGGCGATCAACAAGATCGATTTGCCCAGCGCCAACGTCCAGAAGGTGAAGCAGGACCTGCTGGCCCAGAACGTGGTGCTGGAAGAGTTCGGCGGCCAGGTGCTCTCCACGCCCATCTCGGCCAAGAAGGGCACCAACATCGAGCAACTGCTGGAGCAGGTGCTGCTGCAGGCGGAAATCCTGGATCTCAAGGCCAACCCCGATCGTCCCGCCTCCGGCACCGTGGTGGAGGCGACCCTGGATCCGGGCAAGGGTCCGGTGGCGACCATCCTGGTACAGAAGGGCACCTTGCGGGTCGGCGCCAATTTCATCTGCGGCAAGTACAGCGGCCGGGTCCGGGCGCTGTTCGATGAGCGCGGCAAGACGACCGCTTCGGCCGGCCCGTCCATCCCGGTCCAGATTCTGGGATTCGAGGGCACCCCGTCACCGGGCGACAACTTCGTGGTCACCGTCGACGCGGTCGAGGCCCGGGATATCGCCCAGAAGCGGCAGCGGCTCGAACGCGAAGCCCAGAACCGGCGGACCAGCCGGGGGGGCTCGCTCGAGGATATCTCCCGCGCCCTGGCGCATGGTCAGATGGGCGCGCTTCGGCTGATCATCAAGGCGGATCAGGGCGGTCCCGCGGAGGCCCTGGCCGACGCGCTGGGCCAGCTGAGCACCGGCGAGGTCCGGGTGGACATCGTGCACCGGGGCGTTGGCTCCATCAGTGAGAGCGACGTGCTGCTGGCCAAGGCCTCCGGCGCGATCGTGATCGGCTTCCACGTCCGGCCGGACGCGGGGGCGCGGGCCGCCGCGGAGCGGGAGCAGGTCGATGTCCGCACCTACCGGATCATCTACGAGGCGGTGGACGAAGTACGGTCGGCGCTGGAAGGACTGCTCAAGCCCGAGTCGCGGGAAACCGTCGTCGGGGAGGCGGTGGTGCTGCAGCTCTTCAAGGTGAGCAAGGTCGGGACCATCGCCGGTTCCCAGGTTCGCCACGGCGTCATTCAGCGGACCGCGAAGGCCCGGGTAATGCGGGACGGGGTTCAGATCTACCTGGGCCAGTTCTCCAGCCTCAAGCGCTTCAAGGAAGACGTGCGCGAGGTCAAGGAAGGCATGGAGTGCGGCATCGGCATCGAGAATTTCAACGACCTGAAGGTGGGCGACGTCCTCGAGGCTTACCGGGTCGAGGAAGTAAAGCGGACCCTGGACGGCGGCGCGGCCTGAGCCGGCCGCGCGGCCCAAACGATCCGGGACGGGAACGGGGATGATCGTGCTGGTACAGACCTGGGAGCTGCACCTCGAGGGGTGCCATTCCCTGAAGGACAAGCGGTCGGTGTTGCAGTCGCTCAAGGCCGACCTGCGGCGCAAGCTGAACCTGGCGGTGGCCGAAGTGGCGCATCAGGACCTGTGGCAGCGGGCCACGATTGCCGGCGCCACCGTTGCCAGCGATCGGCGGGTGGCCGAGGAGACGCTGCGCGCCGCCGATGGTATCGTTGAAGCCGTGAATGGGGCCCGCATCATCGCGACCACGGTGACCGAGGCATGAAGGGCGGCTCGCGGCGCCCGGATCAGATCGCCGAGACGGTGCGCCAGGTAGTGGCGGACCTGCTGCTGACCGAGCTGCGGGATCCGCGCATCGGCTTCGTGACGGTCACCGGGGTCCAGGTGACCAACGAATTGTCGGTGGCCACGGTGCGGGTCAGTGTCATGGGGTCGGAGGCGGAGCAGGCGCTGGCGCTGGTCGGCCTCGAGCGCGCTGCGGGGTTTCTGCGGACCCGGCTGGGCCGGGTGTTGACGACGCGCGGGGTTCCCGAACTCCGCTTCGAGCTGGATCGGGGCCAGGAGCACGCCGCCCGGATCAACCAGATCCTGAACCAGCTCAAGCCGGAGGAGCCCAGCTGATCGGGGCGGTCCTGGTGGACAAGCCCGCCGGGCCGACCAGCCACGATGTCGTCGCCCGGGCGCGGCGGGTGTTCGGGACTCGGGCGGTAGGCCACAGCGGCACCCTGGATCCCTTCGCCACCGGGCTGCTGGTGCTGCTGGTCGGGCGGGCGACCCGGCTAGCGCGGTTCGTCGAGGCGGAGGCCAAGAGCTATCTGGCCCGGGCCCGGCTCGGGGTGGCCACCACGACCGATGATCTCACCGGCGAGGAGCTGCCGAACGGCCGGGAGCCCTCCGATCCGGGACTGACGGGCGTGGCCGCGGCGCTGGCAACGCTGCTGGGACCGCAGCGGCAACGGCCGCCGGCGTTTTCGGCCAAGCAGGTCGGTGGGGTACGGAGCTACGTCCGGGCGCGACGCGGCGAAGTCGTTGTGCTCCCGGAGACCGAGGTGGTGATTCACGCCCTGGAGGTCGTTGGGTATGAGTTCCCGTACCTCCAGTTCCGGGCAACCGTCAGTGCCGGCACCTATATCCGGGCTCTGGCACGGGACCTGGGCGAGCGGCTCGGCGTGGGGGCACATCTGACCGCGCTGCGCCGTGAGGCGGTCGGGTCCCTGCGGGTGGAGCGGGCGGTGCCCCTGGATCGGCTCGAGATCGGGGCGCTGCTGCCACCGACCGCGGTACTCCCGCACCTGCCTCAGGTCGCGGTGCTGGCCGCGCAGGCCGACGCCATCGGACGGGGGCAGACGATTCCAGCGGAGGACTGGCCCCAGGCGGCCGGGCCGGTGGCAGTGACTGTGGCGGGTCGCCTGATTGCGGTGGGTCGAATCGCGGCCGGGCGATTCCGGCCTGAGGTGGTGCTGGAGGCCGTAGGATGAGACTGCTCCCGCCCCATCCCGCGGGAACGGTGGTCACCGTTGGCACCTTCGACGGCGTACATCTCGGCCACCTGGGCGTCCTGCACGAGATCGTAGCCCGGGCCCGCAGTGCCGACCGACTCAGCGTGCTGGTGACCTTCGAGCCGCACCCGCTCGAGGTGGTGAACCCCCAGGCCGCGCCGCTGCTGCTGACCTCGCCCCCCGAGCGGCGCGAGGTACTGGCGGTCACCGGCCTCGACTACGCCGTGTTCCTGCGGTTTGACCGGCAGCTGGCGGAGTTCAGCCCCGAGCGGTTTGTCCGCGAGGTGCTGATCGGACGCTGCGGCATGCGGGACCTGGTGATCGGCCACGATCACGGCTTCGGCCGGGGCCGTAGCGGAGACGCGGAGACGCTGCGCCGGCTGGGGGCCAGCGACGGCTTCACGGTGGATGTGGTGGGCGCGGTCGAACTCGGCGGCCACCCGATTTCCAGCACCGCGATCCGCCGGGCGGTCGCGGGAGGCGACCTCGCGACGGCGCGCCGGCTGCTGGGCCGCCCCTACAGCCTGAGTGGCCGGGTGGTGCGGGGCGAAGGCCGGGGCCGGCGCATGGGGATTCCCACGATCAACCTCGGGGAATACTCCGACCGGAAGCTGCTGCCGCCGGATGGCGTGTACGCCGCCCGGGTAGAATGGGCCAGCGGCCAGGCCGGGGGCATGTTGAACCAGGGTCCCCGGCCGACCTTCGGCGAGATGCGCCGAGGTCTGGAAGTGCATCTCTTCGGGGTCGAGGTCGACCTCTATGATCAGTGGGTGCGGGTGGAGTGGGTGGAACGGCTGCGGGATGTGCAGCGATTCGCCGACGCCTCCCACTTGACCGAACAACTTCAGCGGGATCGTGCCGCGGCTCTCGACGCGCTTGCCCGGCACGCCCCCTCCATGGACCCCCGTCGCGCGTCACATGCCTAGGATCTGATGGTCGTCACCTCGCTCAAGACCCGGATCGGGATCACCCTCGCCATGGTCGTGGTGTCCGTGATCGCCCTGATCCCCCGTAACGTCACCCGCCGGGAACGCATCAACGGCGTGATGCGCGACACCACCATCCGCCAGGTCCCGCTGAACCTCGGGCTGGACCTGCAGGGCGGCATGCACCTTGGGCTGGAGCTGGACCAGTCCAAGCGGGTCTCCGCCGACCCGGCCAAGGACATCGACCTGGCCCTCACGGTGCTCCGCAAGCGACTGGATGAATTCGGCGTCACCGAGCCGCTCATCCAGAAGCAGGGCAGCGATCGCATCGTGGTGGAGCTGGCCGGGATTCAGGAGCCGGCCCGCGCCAAGCAGATCGTGCAGAAGAGCGCTTTTCTCGAGTTTCGGATTACCGACCGAACCGAGGCGCTCGACAAGGCGCTCCCCGCCATGGATCGGGCCCTGAGCCGGCTGGGGGTGCGGGCAACCTCTGGTCAGGCGGCCGCCACGCCCAGCGCGGTGAGCCAGCTGTTGCAGGGAGATTCGGGAAAGGGGAAGGACTCGACGGCGGCCGATTCGGCGTTGCTGACCGGGGGTCCGCTTTCCAGCCTGATCGAGACGGCGCAGGCGGCGAACTACCCGCTCTACCCGGGCGAGTACCTGGTGGAAGACGGCGCCTTCGTCCGGGCCGACAGCCTGCTGAACGTGCCCGACGTCAAGGCGCTGTTCCCCCGCAAGTACGACTTTCGCTGGGGTGCCACCAGCACCTCGGTGGGAGCCAAGAGTTATCGGTCGCTTTACGTGCTCGAGGATCGCCCCATCGTGACCGGGACCAACCTGGTGGACGCCAAGGAAGACATCGATCCACTGACCAGCGGGCCGATCGTCACCTTCGAGCTGGACCGGAGGGGCGCCCGGGAGTTCGGCGAGGGGACCGCCAAGAATGTGGGCAACTACATGGCTATCCTGCTCGACGACCGGGTCCAGGGACGGCCGCCGGTGATCCAGGAACGGATCGAGCGCAAGGGTCAGATCACCATGGCGGGCAAGTCGTTCCAGGAGGCCCGCGATCTGGCGCTGACCCTGCGGGCCGGTGCCCTGCCGGTGCCGCTCAAGATCGTGGAGGAGCGGCAGGTGGGTGCCAGCCTGGGTGAGGACTCCGTCAGGCAGGGGATCACCGCGGGTCTGGTGGGAACCCTGATGGTGGTCATCATCATGATTGGGATCTACCAGCTGAGCGGGGTACTGGCCGTGGTGGCGCTGGCATTCTATATCCTGTTTTCTCTGGGGCTCCTGGCCTTCATCGAGGCCACCCTGACGCTACCGGGCCTGGCGGGCCTGATCCTGTCGGTTGGCATCGCGGTGGACGCCAACGTGCTGATCTTCGAGCGCATCCGGGAGGAGCTGGAACTCGGGAAGACCGTACGGCTCTCGATCGACGAGGGCTTCCGCCACGCCATGAACGCGATCGTCGATTCCAACGTGACCACGGTCATCACCGCCGCCTTTCTGCTCTTCCTCGGCACCGGCCCGGTCAAGGGCTTCGCTGTCACCCTGATCCTGGGCATTGGCGCCTCGATGGTCACTGCGGTGTTTGTGACCCGGACCTTCTACATGATCTGGTTGGATCGCGCCCCGACCATGACCAAGCTGAGCATCTGACATGATCCGATTCTTCGCTCACGCCAACTACGATTTCATCGGGGTCCGCCGCTACGCCTACATGGTGACCGGCGCGCTTTTCCTGCTGAGCCTGGTGGCCCTGCTGGGCTGGGGACTCAATTACAGTATCGAGTTCACCGGCGGGACGCTGGTTCAGGTCCGGGCCGACAGCCAGTTCGCCGTGGCCGGGGTCCGGGCCGGGCTGGATGCCCAGGGCATCCATGGCGCCGAAATCACCACCTTCGGGGCGCCCGGCGAATTCCTGATCCGAGCCCGCACCGCCAAGGTGGGGAGCGATGCCGACAACACCCAGGAGACGGCCGCCGCGGTGAGCACCGCCCTGGACCACGTCCTGGGACAGGGTACCTACCGGATCAACCGCACCGAAGCCGTCGGCCCCAAGGTCGGCGGGGAACTCCGATCCAAGGCATTCCTGGCGATCTTCTGGAGCTTCCTGGCCGTGCTGCTCTACCTGGCGATCCGGTTCGAGTGGCGGTTCGGACTGGCCGCCATCGCCGCAACGGCGCACGACATCGTGCTCACCATCGGCTTCATTGCCCTGATGCGGCTGGAGGTGAGCCTGGTGGTGGTCGGCGCGGTGCTCTCGATGGTGGGCTATTCGCTCAATGACACCATCATCATCTTCGACCGGGTCCGGGAGAATCTCCACAAGTACAAGCGGGATCACTTCAGCGATATCCTGAACCGGTCGGTGAACGAGACCCTGCCGCGCAGCATCCTGACCCACGGCACCGCGCTCGCCACCTTGCTGTCGCTGGCGGTATTCGGCGGCGAGGTCATCCGGCCGTTTGCCCTGGTCATGTTCTTCGGGGTTTTCACCGGCACCTTCTCGTCGATCTACATCGCGAGTCCGGTCCTCATGTGGATCGAGCACAAGTGGCCAGGTGCCGACGCCCGCGGGGTGAAGCAGGCTCCCAAGACCAGCGGCGAACGGCGGGAGCCGGTCGGCGCCTGAGGGGCCGCCGGACGGCATGCTGGTCGATTCCCACTGTCACCTGACGGCGGAGGCGTACCGGGAGGACCTGCCTGCGGTGCTGGAGCGAGCCTGGCAGGCGGGGGTGGGGCACATCGTGGTAATTGGGGAGTCGCCGAAAGCCGCCGCCGCCGCCTTGGCGCTGGCCGAGGGGGATCCCCGGCTGTCCGCCACGGCCGGCATCCACCCCCATGACGCCGCCGACTGGTCGGTCGCCCGGGCATCCTGGCTCGAGGCCGCTCTCGGACATCCTTCGGTGGTCGCCGCCGGAGAGATGGGGCTGGATTACCACTACGACCACAGTCCGAGGCAGGCTCAGCAGGAGGCCTTCGATCGGCAGCTGCAGCTGGCAACCCGGGCGGGAAAGCCGGCGGTGGTCCACGCCCGGGACGCTGACGAGGATGTGGCGGCCATCCTGGGGAACCACCCGGGTGCGGCCGCAATTCTCCACAGCTTCTCCAGCGGCCCGGTGCTCTTGCGGTGGGCGCTGGATCGGGGACACTATGTGTCGTTCAGCGGAATGGTCACCTTCCGGAGCTGGACCCTGGACAACCTGATCCGCGTAGTGCCGGCGGACCGCCTGCTGGTCGAGACCGACGGACCCTACCTGGCCCCGGTGCCGCATCGGGGCCACCGCAACGAGCCCGCGCTGGTCCAGCACACCGCGCGGCGCGTGGCGGAGGTCCGGGGAGTGGCCCTGGATCAGTTGATCGCAGACACCGGGGCCAACGCGGCCCGCGTGTTTGGGCGCCGGGTGAGCGGCTGACCAGACCGACTTCACGATCGGTTCACACAGCATGGTCTAGAATGGCCCGGGGCTTCGGCCCCGGGCCTCATTGATCGCCACGGTTCCATTCCACCAGTCTGCCAAGGGGAAGCGTCCCCCATGTCCACCGTTCCTTCGGATATTGCCATCGCCCAGGCGGCAACCCTCCGGCCCATCGCTGATGTGGCGGCCGAGGTGGGGCTGGGGCCCGACGAAATCCTGCCCTACGGCCGCTACAAGGCCAAGATCACACCGGAGGCCATCGCCAAACGGAAGCCGCGGGGCCGGCTGGTCCTGGTCACCGGCATCAACCCGACGCCCGCCGGCGAAGGCAAGTCCACCGTGACCGTCGGGGTGGCTCAGGCGCTCAGGAAACTCGGCAAGAAGGTGATGGTGGCCATCCGGGAACCATCGCTGGGGCCGGTGTTCGGCGTGAAGGGCGGCGCCGCAGGCGGGGGCTATGCCCAGGTGGTCCCGATGGACGAGATCAACCTGCACTTCACAGGGGACTTTCACGCGATCACCTCGGCGCACAACCTGTTGTCCGCGATGCTTGACAATCACATCCATCACGGCAACGCGCTGGGACTGGACAGCCGTCGGATCACCTGGCCCCGCACCATCGACATGAACGATCGGGCCTTGCGGTCCGTCATCATTGGGCTGGGCGGCCTGAACGGCGGCCCGACCCGGGAGGAGCGGTTCGTGATCGTGCCCGGCAGCGAGATCATGGCGATCCTCTGCCTCGCGACCGACATGGCGGACCTCGAGGCGCGACTGGCCCGGATCATCGTCGGCCTCACCCGCGACAAGAAGCCGGTCAGGGCCGGGGACCTCAAGGCCAGCGGGGCCATGACCCTGCTGCTCAAGGACGCGCTGCTGCCCAACCTGGTCCAGACGCTGGAAGGGGGTCCCGCGCTGGTGCACGGCGGTCCGTTCGGCAACATCGCCCACGGCTGCAACTCCATCATGGCGACCCGGCTGGGGCTCTCCCTCGGGGATATCGTCCTGACCGAGGCTGGTTTCGGCGCCGACCTGGGAGCCGAGAAATTCTTCAACATCAAATGCCGTTTCGGTGGGCTGCAGCCCGAGGCCGCAGTGGTGGTCGCCACCATCCGGGCTCTGAAGATGCACGGCGGGGTGAAGAAGGATCAGCTCTCGACCCCCGACGTGGGGGCGCTGCAGCGGGGCATCGTAAACCTCGAGGCTCACGTCCGGAACGTGCAGAAATTCGGGGTGCCGGTCATTGTGGCCCTGAACCGGTTTCTCTCCGACAGCAAGGAAGAACAGCAGTTCGTGCTCGAGGCCGCCTCCGCCTGGGGCGCCCGCGCCGCCCTGTCCGATGTGTGGGCTCAGGGAGGGGAGGGTGGGGTGGCGGTCGCCAACGAGATCCTCGCGGCCCTGGCGGAGGGCAAGGCCAGGTTCAAGCCCATTTATGATGCCGCGCTACCGATCAAGCAGAAGATCGAGACCATCGCCACCCAGATCTATGGTGCCGATGGAGTCAACTTCTCGCCCACCGCCGACAAGTCGATTGCCCAATGCGAAGAGATGGGCCTGGGCAACACCCCCGTCTGCGTGGCCAAGACCCAGTACTCCTTCAGCGATGATCCCACCAAGCTGGGCCGGCCCAAGGGTTTCCGGATCACCATCCGGGATGTCTATCCATCCGCCGGCGCGGGCTTCGTGGTAGCGCTCGCCGGAGAGGTCATGACCATGCCCGGGCTGAGCAAGACCCCCAGTGCCGAAGCCATCAAGGTGCATCCCGACGGACGGATCGAAGGGCTGTTCTAGATCGCCGTTCACCGCCAACCCCAGCCGCGGCCCCAGCATGACCATGCAGTTCATCGCCACCGACTCCGCTCCCAAGGCGATCGGCCCCTACAGCCAGGCCGTGATCGCGAACGGGCTGATCTACAGCGCCGGCCAGATCGCCTTCAACCCCGCCACCATGGAGGTGGTGGGCGGGGGGATCAAGGAGCAGACCGAGCGGGTGCTCGCCAACCTCCGGGCGGTGCTGGAAGCGGCCGGCTCGGGACTCTCCAAGGTGGTAAAGACGACGGTGTTCCTGGTCGACATGGCGGATTTCCCCGCGATGAACGAGGCCTACGCTGCCGCTTTCGGCGAGCACCGGCCCGCCCGATCGACCGTCGCCGTCTCGGCGCTTCCGCGCGGAGTGCGGGTAGAGATCGAGGTGGTGGCGGTGAAGGATTGAGGGATTGAGGGATTGAGTGAACGGGGGATTGAGGGATTGAGATGGATTCTCCAAATCCCCAATCCCCCAATCCCTCATTCCACAATCCAACTTGGGGGTGGATCGGGCCTGGTGGCCTGGCCGGTCTTCAAAACCGCGACGGAGGCGCCTCCGGCGGCTCCGGTGGGTTCGATTCCCACACGCTCCCGTACGCTTCCCGGATCGACCCCGCCGGGGTTGTGGCGGGGAAACCTCGATCCGCCCACATTCCACCCCTCATGACCACCCTGCTCGTGGTGAACCCGGCGGCTGGACACGGTCGCGCGGCGCGCCTTGCCGAGCGCACCCTGCAGGCTGCGGAGGCGGCGTGGGGCAGGGTGGACCGCATCGACACTCCGGCCCCTGGGGCCGCGATCGCCCTGGTTCGGGAACGGGGCGCCGCAGTGGAACGGGTGGTGGTGCTCGGGGGTGACGGCACCGCGCATGAGGCGGCGAACGGCATTCTGGCCCTGCCACCCGAGGCGCGGCCGGCCCTGGCGGTGGTCCCGGCCGGCACCGGCAATGACTTCGCCAAACTGGTTCATACGGTGGGCCACACCCCGGAGGCCGCGATCACGCGGTTGGCGCGGGGCCAGGTGCGGCGGCTCGACGTCGGATTGGCATGGGGGGAGTATTTCCTCAATTCGGTGGGCATCGGCTTCGATGCGGACGTCGCCGAACGGCTCACCCGGCTGCGGCACGGCCGGGGGCTGCCGGTATACCTCCTGACGGTGTTCCGGGCTCTGGGGGGCCGGCGTCCGTTCCGGGCCGAGG
Source organism: uncultured Gemmatimonadota bacterium (assembly GCA_937871775.1). Lineage (GTDB taxonomy): Bacteria > Gemmatimonadota > Gemmatimonadetes > Gemmatimonadales > GWC2-71-9 > JADJOM01. The sequence continues at coordinate 18,853 of CALMOP010000115.1, forward strand.
TCCAGGCGGGCCAGCACAGCTTTCAGGATCGACTGTTGCTGTTGGAGGTGGGCAATGGCCCGGTGGTTGGGGGCGGCTTTCGAATCACGCCCCAGGCCACGCCGGACGACGGACTGCTCGACATCTGCGCCATCCAGGACATGCCGCTGCCGCTGCTGCTCCTCAGGCTGCCCCTGGTGATGCTGGGACGCCATCTGGGCCTCCCCCAGGTGCGCCATTTCCGCTGTGCCACGCTGTCGGTTCGGAGCCCGGACGGTGAACTGGCGGTCCAGTTCGACGGCGAGGTTCGCCGCCGGGCCGAGCCGCTCGAGATCCGGGTGCTGCCTGGTGCCCTCCCGGTGCTGTTCGGCGCATGACCGGGCAGCGCCACTTCGCCAGCGACAACAGCGCCGGGGTGCACCCCGAGGTGCTGGCCGCGCTTCAGGCGGCGAACTCGGGCCACGTGCTGGCGTACGGTCACGACCCGGCGACGGAGCGGGTCGCGGACCTGTTCCGTCGCCATTTCGGTCCATCGGCCCGGCCCTGGCTGGTCTTCACCGGGACGGCCGCGAACGTGCTGGGCCTCCAGGCCCTGGCCCAGCCGCATCACGCGGTCATCTGTGCCGATGGCGCCCACATCAACGTGGATGAATGCGGCGCCCCGGAGCGGTTCACCGGCTGCAAGCTGGTGCCGGTGACC
>CALMOP010000116.1 GCA_937871775.1 uncultured Gemmatimonadota bacterium
AGATTGGCCTGCTCCAGGACCTGGCCGGCACCCTCGATGGTCTCCGCCTTGTAGGATTTCTGCTCACCAGTCTCGGTGGCCTTCTGCACCTGCCCGAATGCCCCGAACAGCACATTGGTGAACGAGCGGTTCATCGCCTTGCACATGATGATGGCGAGGATCAGTCCGCTGGAGCCGTCCAGGGCGCCGGCGGTGATCAGCAGCTTGTTGTCCAGCACGAAGCCCATCGCCACGGCGGCCAGGCCCGCGTACCCATTCAGGATCGCGATGACGGTGGGCATGTCGGCGCCACCGATCGGAATGATCAGCAGGACGCCGAACAGCAAGGCCAGCCCGATGACCGCCGGGAACAGGGTCGGAGCCCAGACGGCGGTGGGATGCAGGGTCAGCGCGGCACCCAACCCGATCGCAACGGCGAACAGGACCAGGTTGACCGCGTTCTGCCCGGGGTAGGTCACCGGACGCTGGGGCACCCACTTCACCTCTTGCAGCTTGCCGGCCGCCATGAGGCTACCGGTGAAGGTGAGGAACCCGAGAATGATCTCGATGATGATGGCCACCATCCGGAAGGCCGTGAGATGCTCCGGCCCTTCGGAGAACCACAGATAGTACTTGGCGGTGCCGACCAGCCCGGCGGCGAGGCCGCCGAAGGCGTGGGACAGGGCCGTCCGCTGCGGCACGGCGGTCAACGGCACCTGGGCCAGGGGGATGCCGACCGCGAACCCGGCGATCATCGCGATCACAATCCACAGGTGATGCACCACGGTCGGCTGGGCCCAGGTCACCGCGATGGCCACCACCATGGCCGCGACGCCGGCGTAGACACCCTTGCGGGCGGTCGCGGGCGTGTTCATCCAGTGCAACGCGAAGATGAACAGCACCGTCGCGAGGATGTACGAGGCCTGCACCAGGGCGTGGATCACGGGCGACCTCCCCCGCCCCGCTTGTCCTCGGCCTTGAACATCTTCAGCATCCGGTCGGTGATCAGGAACCCGCTGACGATGTTGGTCATGGAGGCGAACAGGGCGATGGCGCCCATCAGCCGGATGCGCTCGGGATAGTCACCCCCCGTCACGATGATCGAGCCGACCACCGCGATCGCCGAGATCGCATTGGTGATCGACATCAGCGGGGTGTGCAGCAGCCGCGACACCCGTCGGATCACGCCAAGTCCGATGATGGACGACAGCACGAAGACGAAGAGCATGGACCAGAAGTCCGCCGCCGGCGCCCCGCCGGCCTCCTCGGCGGCCAATCCCGGCACCACCAGGAGGGACAGGACCAGCGCCAGCGCGAGTTGGTGCGTCGGTCGCCGCATCACCGAATATCTCCGTGGCCGGTGCGCCCCGCGAGCGACGCCCGGCACCATGGGGTGAGCATCAGGTCCCCGCCTTCTCAAGGGCCTCGCGGGTGCGGGCGTGTTTGACCTCGCCCCCGTGGGTGATAACGGCCCCGGCCTGAATGTCGTCGTTGAAATCGAGCTGGAAGGTCTTGTCCCTGGTGAACGCCTGCAGAAAGGCCGTCAGGTTCCGCGAGAACAGCAGGCTCGCATGGTTGGGCATCGTGGCCGCCAGGTTGAGCGGCGCCAGGATCGTGACCGCGCCCACGGTGGTGGTCTCGCCCGGCCGCGACAGCTCACAGTTGCCACCGCCGTCCGCGGCCAGGTCCACGATCACGGCTCCCGGCTTCATGGAACGCACCATGTCAGCGGTGATCAGCCTGGGCGCGAAGACCCCGCCGATCAGGGCAGTGGTGATGACCACGTCCACCTGGGCACACTGCTCGACCAGCAGCTGCCGCTGCCGCGCCTGGTCCTCCGGGGACAGCTCCTTGGCGTAGCCGCCCCCGGCCGAGGCGACGTCCCTGAGCTCGATGCCGACGTACTTGGCGCCGACACTCTCGATCTGCTCCTTCACCTCCGGCCGCACGTCGGTCGCCAGCACGTTGGCACCCAGGCGCCGCGCCGTGGCAATGGCCTGCAGCCCGGCCACCGCGGCTCCGATCACGAAGACCCTGGCCGGGGTCACCATCCCCGCCGCCGTGGTCAGCATCGGGAAGTAGCGATTGAGTTCCGCCGCCGCGAGCAGCACACCCTTGTAACCCGAGATGTTCGCCATGGAGGAAAGAGTGTCCATGGCCTGGGCCCGTGTGGTCCGCGGAATGGCATCGGTCGAGAAGGCCGTCACCCCGGCGGCCGCCAGGGCCCGGACCGCGTCCAGATTGCGGAGCGGCATAAGGGAACCGAGGTAGCAGGTTCCCGGACGAAGCCAGCCGATCTCGTTGCGATCCGGAGCACTGCTGGGCGGAGTGACCTTCAGCAGGAACCCTGCCTGCTCCAGCAGGGCCCGCGGATCGGAGACCACCTCCACCCCGAGTTCACGATAGGCCGGGTCGCCGAATCCCGCGCGCTCTCCCGCGCCCGCCTCGAGACTGATCTCGTAACCGGCCTGGATCAGCTTCTTGCAGGACTCGGGCACCAGCGCCACGCGCCGCTCGCGGGGGGCGGTTTCCCTGGGCACGGCTATGCGCATCGGGCCTCACGAGGATTGGACAAGTGCGGCGAATCTATCAGCTTCGGCCCCTAATGGGAGGGGTCCCGAAGCATTCATGAGACATTCCTGCCTAACTGCCCGGTCGCAGCAGCAGGGCGAGGTACACCAGGTACACCCCAACGAGCACCCCGCCTTCCAACCGCGACACCCGCCGACCGGACCGGAGCATCGGGAACAGGATCACCGTCAGGGTCATCATCCAGAACATGTCGAATCGGCCCAGGTCGGCGGAGACCGGCGTGGGATGCAGCAGCGCGACCAGGCCCAGAATCCCGACCGCGTTGAACAGGTTTGAGCCGAGTGCGTTGGCAAGGGCCAGGTCCGACCGCCCTCTCAGGCCGGCCACGATCGACGTCGCCAGTTCGGGTATTGAGGTTCCGGCAGCGACCACCGTGAGCCCGATGACCCGCTCCGACACGCCGGCGACCCGAGCCAGGCCAACCGCACCCGAGACCAGCGCGCGGGCGCCGACCAGCAGCAGCCCCAGACCCAGGCCGACCAGGATCAACGAAGCCCCCCAGCTGGAGGCGCCTGAGGCCGGCGCCGGGGCCGTCTGCGCTGCCTCCACCCGGGAAACCCGGATCAGATAGCGCAGGAACAGCACCAGGCCGAGCACCATCAGCAGCCCTTCGCCGCGGCCAATCTCGCCGTCCCGGGCGAACAGCACCAGGACCGCACTGGCCGCGGCCATCGCGGGCCACTCCAGCCGCACCGCAGTCTCATGCACCCCCACCGGCCGGACCAGGGCCGTCAGCCCCAGCACCACCGCGATATTGAAAATATTGGAGCCGACCACATTGCCCACGGCCAGGTCGGGCTGATGCTGGACTGCCGCCATGGCACTCACCACCAGTTCCGGGAGCGAGGTTCCGATGGCCACCACCGTGAGCCCGATGACCGCCGGTGTCACGCCGGCCTGGCGCGCCAGCCCAGCGGCGCCGCGAACCAGGGCCTCAGCGCCGGCCGCCAGCAGCACCAGCCCCAACCCGACCAGGCCCAGGGCCAACGGGCCGTTCATGGTGTGGGTCTCATAGCTTGGGCAGCGAGATCCCGCCGACGGCCGAGCCGGCGAGCCGCTTCAACTCGCCCTGGAGCCGGCGCTCCACCTCATTCAGCCGCCCGGCTTCCGCCGGCACCCGGCTGGCGACCTGACTGGTCAACCCCTGCAGCCGTCCCTCGAGCGCGGTCAGCTTCGGGCCTGCGAGCTGGTCCACAGCAGCCCGGGCCCGGGCGGTGGCGCGGACGAGTGCCTCGCCGGCAAGGGCCTGCAGCCGGGCCGCGATGGCGTCATCCAGATTGGATCGCACCGACAGGGTCGGCTGCTCGATGGTGCCACCGAGGTCGGCCCGTACCTGCAGCGTGGTGAGACCGCGGACGGCCTGCCACACCAGCTCCGCGACCGGGGAGCCGCCCGCCGGCGGGGCGGAATCCGCCTGCCACGAAGCCTGCCGGGCGTCCACCTGCCAGTGCCCGGCCAGCCGGTCTCCGGTCAGTGCGAAGCTGAAGCTCACCCGGCTGGGCCCCGGCCGGACCGAGAGCGGCAGCGACGGAATGGCGATGGGGGGCAGGTTCACGCCGTCGATCCGGGCCCCGAGTGAATCGGCCGGATGGTCCCCGAAGTGCCGCGACACCATCGCCAGGTCGAGGTTGACGGGCTGCGCTCCGCCGAGGCTGCCCCGCCCGCTGAGGGTGGCCGGCCGGCCGTAGAGCGCCGGCTGGGAGCTGATGCCGGCGACCGCCGCGGAGAACTGGTTCTGGCCCGTCGCCCCGGTAGCGACATCGATCTCCCCCTGCCGCAGCAGGAACCCGGGATACTCGTGCTCCCTGGGAAACTCGACCGTGGTGCCACGCCGCCGAGTGCGCGAGGGGCCGGGCCGGTTCCAGGGCTGCAGCCCCGGGGGAACGTAGCGCTGGGCGACCCGGCCGTAGTACAGCGCCTGCTGGAAGTAGTCGGTGCTCTCCTGCCCGAACAGCGCGGCCCCGATGCTGGGTGCATCCAGGCTGGGAAGCTGCATCAGGCCACGGGCAGTGGCGTAATCGCGTTCCCGCGCGGTCTGCACATCTCCGAACCCTCGCTGCAGGCCCGCCAAGCCGGTCCGGGTGACCTGCTCCAGGCCCGTCAGGCCGCTGCGTGCCTGCCGCACTCGATCGATAGTCTGGCGTACGGCGCTGACGGCCTGCTGGGTACCGGCCAGGCCCAGCTGCTTGGGATCGGTCGCGGCAAGGCGGGGCACCAGGCTGGTGCTCGAATCGAGCAGGGGTCCGAGCTGCAGCTGGGCGAGCCCCTGTTGGTAACCGGCCTCGACCGAATCCGCTCGCGCCGCCAGCCCGGTGGCCGCCCGCAGGCTCTGCAGCTGATCCGGATGGAGCACCAGCTGCTTCAGAGTATCGATCCGCCCCAGTGCCAGACTGGGGCCCTGGAACTTGTCCCGGGCCCAGGCCCGGGTCTCCGCCAGCAGCTGGCCGGCGGGGCTGCCCGGCTCCGCCGGCCGGGCCGGAGTCGCCCGAGTGGTCAGGAACCGGAGGCCGGAGAGCCGGAACTGATCGATCACCAGCTTTTTCTCGGCGAGCGGCAACGGATCGAGATTCAGGGTGATGGTGCCGGCCTCGAGCAGATTGCGCCGGGGATCCCGGGGGTCGGCGATGGCCAGACCGCCGAGGTCGATGGCGGCATCGGTTTCCCGGATCCGCAGACTGGCGATGTCAACCTCGGTGCCGAGCAGCGTGGAGAGCGAGGACTGGGCGCCGCGCCGGGCCAGGGTGTCCGCGAAGATCAGCCACAGCCCCAGCAGCAGGACCAGGAACAGCAGCAGTGGCCCCACCGCGCGCCACCGGAAGATTCCGAGCCGCCGCCTCATTCGGGACGGAACCAGGTGTAGACGTTGTAGACCTTGGAGGCCTTGAGCCCCTTCATGAAGCGGGAGTTGAGGACCCGCTCCCCATAGCGGACCCGGTAGGCCGCGATGGCCCGCCGGCCGCCGAGAAACAGCGGCAGGGCCAGCGCCAGCCAGCCCACCAGACTGCCCAGGATCACGCTGTTGTTGAAGCCGGTGTAAGGCACCAGCGGAACATTGTACCCGGCGCGCCACAGGCCCTGCAGCGCCGGGGCGTGGAGCAGTGCCAGCCCCACCCGGTCCAAGATCGGGTCCAGCAGGAATCCCAGGGGAGTGAACAGGGCCAGACCCAGCATGCCGCCCCCGAAGGAGACGTTGAGCAGGATCAGCGCGGCAAACAGCAGCAGGTTGTGCCCCGCCAGGATGGGACTCAGCCCGATCCCGGCCCCGAGCATCAGGCCGGCGGCGACCTGTCCGGGGGTGCCTTCCGAGTGCAGGGTCTGGAACAGGGACTGCAGCAGCTTGAGCAGGGTGAGCATGGGCGAATTCTAGGCGAACAACTCACGGGTGGGTACTACGGACGCCTCCTGCCCCACAACCGGGTCGTGATGTAGAATTCCCCCCTATGCCGCGCCCCGGCCGGGAACTCGAAATCCACAAATTCGGCGGTGCCTCGCTGGCGGACGCTGGAGCGGTCCGTCAGGCGGTGGCGATCGTGCAGGCTCACCCGGGCCGGCGGGTGGTGGTGGTCTCCGCGATGGCCGGGGTCACCGACGCGCTGCTGGCCACCGCGAACCACGCCCGCGACGGAGCGGTCGCGCTGGCCTACCGCGCCGCGGCGGAACTCCGGGAGCGGCATCAGACCGCCGCCCGGACCCTGCTCCCTGCGGGCCAATGGCGCAACGAGTTCCTGGCATTCGTCGATGCGGAACTGGGGGAGCTGGAGACCCTCGCCAAGGGGCTCTCGATCCTGCGCGAGCTGACTCCCCGCACCAATGACTTCCTGGTTTCCCGGGGGGAGCGGCTCTCGGCCCGGCTGATGACGGCGGCGTTGGCCGTGGCGGGAGTGAAGGCCCGCTATGTCGATGCCTCGGAGGTGGTCCGCACCGACGCCCATTTTGGCAATGCCACCCCGGATCTGGCCGAGTCCGACCAGCGGATCCGCAAGGCCCTCCGGGCCCCGCTGGACCAGGGAATCATCCCGGTGGTCACCGGTTTCATCGGTGCCACCGCCGCGGGCGAGGTGACCACGCTGGGGCGGGGTGGGACCGACCTGACCGCGGCGCTGGTAGGGCGGGCCCTCAGCGCCACCCGGGTGAATCTGTGGAAAGACGTCCCCGGCCTGCTCACCGCGGATCCGCGGGTGGTGCCCGATGCGCGGGTGATGCCGCAGCTCAACCTGCGGGAGGCGGCGGAACTGGCCTACTACGGCGCCAAGGTGCTCCATCCCCGGGCGCTGATCCCGGTGCTGGGGAAGAAGATCCCCCTGTTCGTGCGGCCGTTCGCGAACCCCGAAGCCCCCGGCACCGAGGTGTCCGAGCGGGAGACCGGGCTGGAAGTGCCGGTGAAGGCGCTGTCGTGCGCCACCGGCCAGGCGCTGGTCACGGTGGAGGGCAGCGGCATGCTCGGGGTTCCGGGCGTCGCGGCGCGTACCTTCGAGGCGCTGCACCGGGAACGGATCTCGGTGTCACTGATTTCCCAGGCCTCGTCGGAACACTCCATCTGCCTGTGTGTGCCGGCGGCGTCGGCCGACCGGGCCCGCAGTTGCCTGACCGGCGCGTTTCGCACCGAGATCGCGCAGCGGGAGATCGACGGAGTGACGGTGCGGCTCGCGGTCGCCACCCTGGCGGTGGTGGGTCTGGGCATGGCCGGCACGCCGGGGGTAGCCCGCCGGGTCTTCTCGGCCCTGGCCGAGAAGGAGATCAACGTCATCGCGATCGCCCAGGGCTCCAGCGAACTCAACATCTCAGCGGTGGTGGATCAGGCCCAGGCCGAGCCGGCCCAGCGGGCCATCCACGCCGCGTTTCAGCTCGGCAAGGTGGGCGGCGGATCGGTGGCGGCCCAGGACCGACTGGACCTGTTTCTGCTCGGGTTCGGCCGGATCGGGAGGAGCTTCGTTGAACTGGTGGGACAGCTGCCGCCGTCCGGGCCGCGCATCCGGATCGTGGCAGTCGCGGATCGCAGCGGTGTGGTGTTCGACCCGGCCGGGTTGTCTCCCCACCGGCTGGCCCTGGTGGCGCGCGAGAAAGCCAAGGGGCACAGCCTTCGGCTGCTCGACGGCGGCGCGCCCTGGAATGCCGACTTCGCGGTGAAGTCCGCGACCCGGCACGCCCTTTCACACCCGGTGCTGGTGGATGTCACCGCGGATGACACCACCCCGGTACTCCAGAATGCGCTGACCCACGGCATGGACGTGGTGCTGGCCAACAAGAAGCCGCTCGCTGGCAGCCAGAAGGACGCCGAGATGCTGCTGACCCTGGCGCGGCAACACGGACGGCAGCTGCGCCACGAGGCCACGGTCGGGGCGGGGCTCCCGGTGATGGACACCTTCGCCAAGCTGATCGAGACCGGCGACGAGGTGCTGTCGATCGAGGGCTGCCTGTCGGGTACCCTGGGGTTCCTGCTCTCGGAGCTGGAGCGGTGGCGCAAGTTCTCGCAGGCGCTCCGCGACGCGATCGATGCCGGGTTCACCGAGGCGGACCCCCGTGAGGACCTGTCGGGGCTCGACGTGGCCCGCAAGGCGCTCATTCTGGGGCGGCTGCTGGGCTTCAAGGGCGAGCCGGGGACGGTGGTCACCGAATCCCTGGTTCCCGCCGGGGCCACGGCACTCCCGCTGAAGCAGTTCCTGACCCGGCTGGCCGGCTGGGACGACCACTTCGCCCAGCAGGTGCGCAACGCGCAGCAGAAGGGGCAGGTGCTGCGCTACGTCGCGACCGTCACGCCCCGGCGGCTCCGGGTCGGCCTGCAGGCGGTGAAAGCGGACAGCCCCTTCGCGGCCCTCAAGGGCACCGATAACCAGATCGTGTTCACCACCGCCCGCTATCGCGAGCATCCCCTGGTGATCCGGGGGCCGGGCGCGGGACCCACCGTCACGGCCGCCGGAGTGCTCAATGACGTGCTGGCCCTGGCGCGCCGGTAGGGGAGCAAGGCGGTGAGCCCAAAGCGAGGGTCGCCGCTGGGTGGCGCCCGGGCCCATGCGCCCGGCTCGGTGGGGAATATCGGGCCGGGCCTCGACATCATGGGCATGGCCCTCGCGGGGCCGGGCGACAGCGTCGAGGTCAGGCTTTCGCATACCCCCGGCGTAGTGGTGCAGGATTCCGGACATCCCGACCTCCCCAAGGACGCCGGAGCCAATACCGCTGCCTTCGCCGCCCAGGCCGCGCTCCGGTTGGCGGGTCGAGCCGACCTCGGCATAGTCCTTTCCATTACCAAGGGTCTGCCGCTCTCTGGAGGGCAGGGGGGCAGCGCCGCCTCGGCGGTCGCCGGAGCGGTCGCGACCAACGCCGCGGGGAACCTGGGACTCAGCGAACAGCAACTGTTAGGGGCCGCCCTCGCCGCCGAAGCGTCCGTCGCGGGGTGGCATCTCGACAACATCATGCCCTCGCTGCTGGGCGGCATCGTGCTGATCCGGGACGCCCAGGCCTGGGATTACGTGCGGCTGCCGGTGCCAGACGGGTTGCGGGTGGTGCTGGCTCTCCCCGGGCACCAGCTCAGAACCGCCGACAGCCGCGCGGTGCTGCCTCGCGAGATTCCCCGGGATGTGGCGCTGTACCAGGCGGCCCAGGTTGGTGCGATGGTCCTGGCATTCGCGCGGAACGATCTGGCCCTGCTGCGCCGTGCCCTGGACGACCGCATCGCGGAGCCGGCCCGGGCGCCGCTCTTGCCGGGCTTCCTCGCCGCCAAGCAGGCCGCCATGGCGGCGGGCGCCCTGGGCTGTTCCATCTCGGGCAGCGGCCCGACTGCGTTCGCGTTCGCGGAGAGCGATGCGGCGGGGGAGCGGATCGGCGTGGCCATGCAGCGGGCCTATCAGGCCGCAGGCCAAACCTGCACGGTGCGGGTCACCGGGGTGAGCCTGACGGGCGCCACGGTCGAGCGACTGTCGTGAGCAGCCTCCAGGTCTGCGCCGCTTGCGGCGACAAGCTCCACGAGTTGGACCCCCGGGCCCGCTGCGACTGCGGGGGTCTGCTGGAGGTGCGCCATGATCCGCCCCCGGTCACGGGAGCGGCCCTGCGGGAGCGATTCGATGCCAGGATGGGCAGCCTCGACCCGCTGGATCGGTCGGGGGTGTGGCGATTCCGTGAACTGGTCCTGCCGAGCGCCGCCGACCAGGTGGTCAGCCATCCGGAGGGCAATACCCCGTTGCTCGCCCGAGCACCCATCGCCGACTGGACCGGCATCGCGGGTCTCCGGCTCAAGCACGAAGGCCACAATCCCACCGGGTCGTTCAAGGATCGGGGCATGACGGTCGGGGTGACCCAGGCACGGCGGATCGGCTCCCGGGCCGTGGCCTGTGCGTCTACCGGGAACACCGCCGCAGCCCTGGCCGCATACGGGGCCCAGGCGGGATTGCCGGTACTGGTCTTTGTCCCGACCGGCCAGGTCGCGCTAGGCAAGCTGGCCCAGTCGCTGGCGTACGGCGCGAAGACGCTACTGGTCCGGGGGGACTTCGACGCCTGCCTGCGGCTGGTGCAGCAGGTCGCCGATGAGCTGGGGGTCTACCTGCTCAACTCGATCAACCCGTTCCGGGTCGAGGGGCAGAAGACCATCGTGCTGGAACTGCTGCAGCAGTGTGGGTGGCGGGTCCCGGACTGGATCGCTTTTCCGGCCGGCAACCTTGGCAATACCGCCGCTTTCGGGAAGGCGCTCGCCGAAGCCCGGGTGCTGGGGTTGATCGACCGGCTGCCCCGGCTCGCCGCCATTCAGGCCGCGGGCGCGGCCCCCTTTGCGCTGGGCTTCCAGGAAGGCTTCGCGCGGCGCCACCGGGTCACCGCGGAGACGGTGGCGACCGCGATCAAGATCGGCGACCCCGCCAGTTGGGATCGCGCGGTCCGCAGCATCCGGGAAACCAACGGGGTCGTCGCCACGGTGACCGACGCCGAGATCCTGGAGGCCAAGGCCATCGTGGATGCCGCGGGGGTGGGGTGCGAGCCGGCCTCAGCCGCCAGCGTCGCGGGGGTGAAAGCGCTCCGGGCCCGGGGGATCATCGCTCCGGAGGCTGATGTGGTGGCGGTGCTCACCGGCCACGTCCTGAAGGACCCTGGGGCCCTGCTCAGTTACCATCGGGAGACCGAGCCCGCACCGGCTCACGCCAATCGCCCAATCGAAATCGAGCCGACGGTAGCGGCCGTGGCGGCGGTCTTCGGCCGGTCGTAGGGGCGACCCACCGGGTCAGGGCGACCCGGTGGGTCGCCCCTACATTCTACATACGGCGATGGCGGATGCCGGACCGCTACCTGCGGCCGTCAGGCTTCTCGCCCCTATCGTGCTCGCCGGGCCCGGTGTCACGATCTCCGTGCCCACGATGCTTCCAGCCCTCACGGTGAACCCGGGGCACCCCCCCTTCGCGACGATCGCGGCGCAGCTCGCGCCGATCCTGGCGCTGCTCCCCGCGGTCGTGACGCAGCTCACGTCGCTCATGCCGAATTCCGGCCCTGTCGCCCTGGGCCCATTCCCGGCGCAGCTCGCGCCGATCCCACTGAGTCTCGCGTTGATCCTGGCCCAGCTCCCGCCGGTCGCGGCGCACTTCCGGCCGCGGGCGAGTGGGGTGGGACTTGGGAGTAGCATCCTGCGCCAAAAGCGGCATTGTCACACCGAGCAGCAACAGCCCCAGCAGCACTCGCAATCGCATATCCGGGCTCAGAGTTGGAGTTGCCCGGTAGACGCCCTCGGGGGCGCGGTGTTAAGGACCGGGGTCAGGGGGTGTCACGGAATCGATCGCAGCCTGCAGCCCGGTGTAGGCCTGCGGGTCGATTTCCTGGAACGGGGCGGTGACATAGGCGATCCTGCCGCCTGGCCGGACCACGAACAGCGTGCGGTCGTCCATGGTGGTCCCCTTGACGGAGGCGCCGTAGGCCCGGCCGACCCGGCCACCGGAGTCGCTCAGGAACCGGAAAGGGTAATGGCGGTCGTGGGCCCAGCCAGCCAACTCGGCCGCGGGATCCACACTCACCGCGACCAGCATCACGTGCCGGCCGCCCCGGAAGATCTGCGCGTACTGATCACGGTACGCGTCCATTTGGACGGTTCAGCCCGAGGAGCGGGCCCGATAGAAGAATGCGATGACGACGGTCTGGTCCCGGTAGTCGCTCAGCCGGAACGGCGACTCCGACACCCCGTCGGCGGATGCCTGGACCAGGCTGAAGTCGGGTGCCTCCGAGCCGACGGCGAGGGGAGTCCCCTGACAAGCCAGCGCCGCCGGGGTGCCCAGTATCAGGGCCAGCAGGCCGGGCGGGAAACGAAGCCGCATCGCTGATCTCCTCGCGAGTACCTATGGTGGGAATGCCTCAGGATCCCCGGAACATAACCCTCCAGACGGTACCGGCCTCCTCATCGCCCAGGTAGAGCGATCCGTCCGGCCCCACGGCGAGCCCCGCCGGACGGAGCGCGGTGGGTCCCCTGGCGCTGGTGGCGAAGGTATCGTATGCGCGGGCGGGCCGGCCGTCGGTGTCGAACGGGACAAACACCACGCGATACCCCGCCTGCGGCAACGGCGCCCGGTTCCACGACCCGTGGAATGCCACGAAGGCTCCACCCCGATAGCGTTCGGGAAACTGGGTGCCGGTGTAGAACGTGATCGCCATCGGGGCCCAATGCCCGGGAAAGCCCAGCAGGGGATTGACCTTGCCGCCGCAACGGCCCACGGTGCGCCCGTCGCCGCCGTACTCCGGCGCCAGCACCTTGACCCCGGCCTGCCAGTCGAAATAGCAGTAGGGCCAGCCGAAGTCATCACCAGGATGGACCGCGAACAACTCTTCCGCGGGCATTTCGGCGCTGGCTTCGGGGCTGAAGCCCCAGTTGGCTCCCAGCTGATCCCGCCCATGGGAGAGCGCGTACAGCCCGCCGTTCCGCGGATTCACGGCGAGGGCCATCGCGTTGCGAAGCCCGGTCGCGTAGCGGGTGCCATCCGAAGGCCGCTGGCCGAGCCGGGCCGTGCTGAAGCGCCACAGGCCGGCCCGCGCGGCCAGCTCCAGGCAGGGATCCCGACCGGGGGAGCGGGCGCTGCGATCGGATACCTGACAGCTGTTGGTCTCCGACCCGAGGTTCACGATGAGGGTGTCACCGCCGAGGAAGGTGAACGTCTTGGCGGCGTGCCCTCCGGTCGGCAGATCCCGCACCACTACCTCGGGTGAGCCGAGGGGGTGGTCTTCCCCGGGCTGCCAGGGCCAGCGCAGCACCCCATGATTGGGCGCCAGCCACAGGTAGCCGCCGTGGTACCCGATGCCAGTACCGCTCTCCCCGGTCAGGGTGCGGGTCAGATCCGCCACGCCATCCCCATCGCGGTCACGCAGCAGGGTGATGCCGGCGCTGCCCACGGCCAGCACGTCCCCATTCGACAGCACCACCAGTTGCCGCACCCGGGACACCTGGGGGCTGACCCGGACCGCGCAGAATCCGGGCGGCAGCACCAGGCCGGTGCGGTCGCAGGCTGGAGGAGCCGGGCGGGCGGGCGAGGGGGATCCGAGGAGGCCGGGGGCCACCAGCCCGGTCAGGCACAGCATCACGGGAAGCAGCAGGGCGGGGCGCATGGAGGGTTTCCCGAGTGAGAGACCGTGGCAAGCTAGCCTCGTTTCCGGGGCTTTCCCAGAGGGAAAATCACGGTTTTCCCTCTTGCAAAGGCACCGCAACCCCTTACTTTGGGACTCGCGCGGCGCGTCCACTGCGCCGGAGTGCCCATTCCCCTTGACGGAGGCATCTGATGGCCACGAAGAAAAAGGCGAAGAAGAAGGCGTCCAAGCGGAAGCCGAATTCGGCCTTCATGAAGCCGATGAAAATTTCGGCTACGCTGGCCGAAGTGATCGGCGACAAGCCGATGCCGCGGACCGAGGTCACCAAGAAGCTGTGGGCCTACATCAAGCGGAAGGGTCTGCAGGACAAGAAGAACCGCCGCATGATCAACGGGGACGACGCGCTCCGGGCCGTGTTCGGCGGCAAGAAGCAGGTGTCAATGTTCGAGATGACCAAGCTGGTCAGCAAGCACCTGAAGTAGCAGGGGCGACCCGTTGGGTCGCCCCTGCTGCTGGCTTGGGGCGAGCCATCCGGACCTTGTCGCCGCGCGACCCAAGGGCGCTCCCGTCGGAGCGCCCTTTGCGTTGTCGGGGCGACGGGTAGGGCCGGAGGAGACGGGTAGGGCAGGAGCTGCAGCTCCTGCCCTGCCCGGTGGGTCGCCCCTACTACACATGTGACCAGCCTTCGATGATATTCCGCGCCCTATGGCCGGCGAATACATCTTCACGATGCGCGACCTCCGCAAGGTCGTGCCCCCCTCCCGCGAGATCCTCAAGGGCATCTCCCTGTCGTTCTATCCCGGCGCCAAGATCGGGGTGCTGGGCGCGAATGGCGCCGGGAAATCCACCCTGCTCCGCATCATGGCCGGGGTCGACCACGACTTCGTGGGCGAGGCCCGGCCGCTGGCCGGGACCCGGATCGGCTACCTGCCGCAGGAACCGACGCTCGACGCCGGCAAGGACGTGCGCGGCAACGTGGAGGACGGGGTAGCGGCACTGCGCAAGCTGCTGGACGACTTCAACGCCATCGCCATGCAATTCGCGGAGCCGATGGAAGACGCCGAGATGAACCGGCTGCTGGAGAAGCAGGGGCGGCTGCAGGAGCAGATCGACCACCAGAATCTCTGGGAGTTGGACCACAAGCTCGACCTGGCGATGGACGCCCTGCGGTTGCCACCGGGCGAGGCCCCGGTAGCCACGCTCTCTGGCGGCGAGAAGCGCCGGGTGGCATTGTGCCGGCTGTTGCTGTCCGAACCGGATATGCTGCTGCTCGACGAGCCCACCAACCACCTGGACGCCGAGAGCGTGGCCTGGCTGGAGCGGTATCTGGAGACCTTTCCCGGCACGGTGGTCGCCATCACCCACGACCGCTACTTCCTCGATAACGTGGCCAAGTGGATCCTGGAACTGGACCGCGGGGCGGGTATTCCGTGGGAGGGGAATTACTCGAGCTGGCTGGAGCAGAAGCAGAAGCGGCTGGCGACCGAGGAAAAACAGGCGAGCGCTCGCCAGAAGACCCTGGCCCGCGAGCTGGAGTGGGTGCGGCAGAGCCCCAAAGCCCGGCAGGCCAAGAGCAAGGCCCGGCTGCAGCGCTACGAGGAGCTGCGCGAGGAGGCCGAGCGACAGAGTGAAGGAACGGTCGAGATGCTGATCCCGGTCCCCGAACGACTGGGGGACGAGGTGGTGGTCGCCAAGGATGTCTCCAAAGGCTTCGGGGAGCGGCTGCTGTTCGAGCGCCTGAATTTCGCGCTGCCGCGGGGCGGCATCGTCGGGGTGATCGGTCCCAACGGGGCCGGCAAGACCACGCTGTTCCGGATGATCGCCGGACAGGAGCGCCCGGACGGCGGCGTGCTGAGCGTGGGGAAGACGGTCAAACTGGCCTACGTGGACCAGAGCCGCGAAGCGCTGGCCGGCAGCAAGACCGTGTACCAGGAAATTTCCGGCGGGGCCGATGAGCTGCTGTTCGGGACCCGCAAGGTCAATGCCCGGGCCTACTGCGCGGGGTTCAACTTCCGCGGCGGGGAGCAGCAGAAGAAGGTGGCGGACCTCTCCGGCGGGGAGCGGAATCGGGTGCACCTCGCCAAGCTGCTCAAGAGCGGGGGCAACCTGCTGCTGCTGGACGAGCCCACCAACGACCTGGACGTCGACGTCCTGCGCGCCCTGGAGGACGCCCTGCTGGGATTCGCCGGTTGCGCGGTCGTGATCAGCCATGACCGCTGGTTCCTGGACCGCATCGCGACCCACATCCTGGCATTCGAGGGCAACAGCGAGGTGGTCTGGTACGAGGGCAACTACCAGGAGTACGCCGCCGACTACAAGAAGCGCAGGGGCCAGGACGCGACCCAGCCGCACCGGGTGAAGTTCAAGCCGTTGCAACGATAGGGCCCAGTTCCCAGTTCCCAGTTCCCAGTTCCCAGGTCCCAGTGCCCAGGGCCCAGTAACTGGTAGCTCGTACCTTGTACCGAGTACGGCGGACCGGTTCGAGGTAGTTGAGCTGGGCACTGGGCCCTGGGCACTGGTACTCGACGTCCCGGGTTCCGCACCCTCGCTGGCCCGAGTACCTTCCTCGCTGCCAGTTCGCGCCCAGATCACCCTTGCGAGAGCAATGAGCCAGCCGCGCGTCCGGATTCCCAACCTTCCCCCCAGGATCGAAGGGCTCGCCGCCCTCGCCACCAATCTCTGGTGGAGCTGGTCCAACGATGCCCGCACCGTGTTCCGCCGGATCGATGAACCGCTGTGGTATCTCACCAAGCACAATCCGCTGGAATTGCTGCGCCGAGTCGACCCGGCCCGCCTGGCGACCTGCGCCTCGGATCCGGCCTTCCTGGCCCAGTATGATCGGGTGCTGGACGCCGCCAGCCGGGCCCTGACCAGCCCCAACACCTGGTTTCAGAGTCATTATCCCGATCTGACCGGGCGGCCGGTGGCCTACTTCTGCGCCGAGTTCGGGCTCCACAATTCGGTGCCGATCTACTCCGGCGGGCTCGGCATTCTGGCGGGGGACCACCTGAAGGGCGCCTCCGATCTCGGGCTGCCGCTGCTCGGGGTCGGGCTGTTCTATTTGAAGGGATACTTCGATCAGCGGCTGCGGGTGGATGGCTGGCAGGAAGACAGCGACGCCCAGTTCGACATCGAGGCGACTCCTCTGGAGCGAATTCACGGGCCCAGGGGGGATCCGTGGCTAGCGGTGGTCCGCACCTTCGGCCGCGACATCCATGTCGGAGCCTGGCGCATGGAGGTCGGCCGGGTGCCGGTCTACCTGCTCGACACCAACCTGGAGCAGAACCACCCCGACGACCGGGATCTCTCCGCCAAGCTGTACGCCGGCGGCAGGGACATGCGGCTCCGTCAGGAATGGATCCTGGGGGTCGGGGGCGTGCGGGTGCTGCGGGCGGTCGGGGTGGATCCGGCGGCGTGGCACGCCAATGAGGGACACGCGGCCTTCATGCTGGTGGAACGGCTGCGCGAGCTGACCACCGCCGGGATGTCCTACCCCGACGCCGTGGCGCAGGTCCGGGCCCGGAGCGTCTTCACCACCCACACACCGGTGCCCGCGGGCCACGATCGCTTCAACCGGGACGAGGTGGTGGCCTGCGCCGGTCCGATCTGGGAGGAACTGGGAATCGGCGAAGCGGCGTTCCTGGCGATCGGCGCGCTTCCCGGCGAGGGCCATCCCGAGTACCACATGACCGCCACCGCCATCCGGCTCTCGGCCCGGGTGAATGGCGTGGCCCGCAAGCATGGCGAAGTATCCCGGGAGCTGTGGCAGACCCTGTGGCCGCAGCACCAGGTGGAGGACGTCCCGATCGGCTCGGTGACCAACGGGGTGCACCTCCCGACCTGGATGTCCAACGGCATGCGGCAGCTGTTGGATCGGCACCTGGGTGAGGAGTGGCCGGAGCGGGTCGATGCGCCGGGCTTCTGGGATGCGGCCCTGACGCTCGACGACCTGGAGCTGTGGGCCCTCCACCAGGAGATGAAGCAGGGGCTGGTGGCGTTCATCCGCGAGGAGGCCCGCCGCCGCTGGGCCGATCGCTGGAAAGAGGCGGCCCACGTGGTCGGGGCCGGTACGCTGATCAGTCCTGACGCCTTCGTGATCGGGTTCGCACGGCGGTTCGCGACCTACAAGCGGGCCGCGCTCCTGTTCAGTGACTTCGACCGGCTGCACGACCTGCTGGTGAATCCCTGGCGCCCGGTGCAGATCATCTTCGCCGGCAAGGCCCATCCCGAGGACAGCCCCGGCAAGGAGGTGCTGCAGAAGGTGTACACCTTCACCCGGGACCCCCGGCTGGAGGGCCGGGTCGCCTTTATCGAGGACTACGAGATGCACCTGGCCCACCGGCTGGTCCAGGGGGTTGACCTGTGGCTCAACGTCCCCCGAGTGCCGTTGGAAGCGTGCGGCACCAGCGGGATGAAGGCCGCCGTCAACGCCGTTCCTCAGCTTTCGACGTTGGACGGCTGGTGGGCCGAGGGGTACATGGGACAGAACGGGTGGGCCATCGCCCCGGTCGGGCCCGGCGAGAGCGCCGATGAGGCTGATGCGGCCCGGCTGTACGATCTGCTCGAGGAACAGGTGGTTCCGATGTACTACAAACGCGATGCCCGGGGCCTGCCGCTGGAATGGCTGCAGCGGATGAAGTACGCCCTCCGCCAGGCGGGTGAACACTTCACCTCCCGGCGGATGCTGCAGGACTACGCCCGGGGCTACTACGCCCCGGCCATGCGCGGTGAGGCCGCCCCCAGTGCCCCCCCACTCTGAGGCCCGCGGTTCCGGAGCACACCGGCTGGTCGATGCCGGCCTGGGCACCGCCGAGGGCGGCGCGGTCGGGGTGGTGCACCTGGCGGCTGAGTACGGCTGGCTGGCGCGGACCGGCGGGCTGGCGGAGGCGGTGTCCGGGCTGGCGTCGACCCAGGCCGCGACGGGGCTGCCGGTCGCGGTCGTCATCCCGCTGCACCGCTCGGTCCGGAGTCAGGCCGCCGGCCTGGAGCGGGTCGCCGGTCCGTTCCAGGTCCAGGTCGGGCCCCGCATCGAGGAAGCCCGGCTGTTCCGGATTCCCTCCGAACCGGGCAAGCCCCGGATCTACTGCATCGAGCACCCCTACTTCGACCGTCCGGGGCTGTATGGCGAGTCGGGCCAGGACTATCCCGACAACCTGGAGCGCTGGTCGTTCTTCTGCCGGGCCGCGCTGGAGCAACTGCCGCGGGTGACCCGCTCGCCCTGTGTTCTCCACTGCCATGACTGGCACACGGCGCTGGCGGCGGTGTACCTCCGGGCCTATCACGACGACCAGCCCTTCGCCCGCGGCATCCGCACCATTCTCACGGTGCATAACGCCGGCTTCCAGGGTCACTTTCCGGCCACCGGCATGCCGGAGATCGGACTGCCCTGGGAACTGTACACCTGGCAGCATCTGGAGTGGCATGGACGGCTGAACCTGCTGAAGGGCGGGCTCAAGTTCGCCGATGCCGTGACCACGGTCAGCCCCACCCACGCGCATGAGCTGCGCACCCCGGTCGGTGGCTTCGGCCTGCACCAGGTATTCCTGTGGCTGGGGGACCGGTTCACCGGCATCGTCAACGGCATCGACATGCAGGAGTGGGATCCGGGGGACGACCCCCATATCACGTCCAACTATGCCGCGACCGATCTCCACGGCAAATGGCGCTGCAAGGCAGCGCTGCAGCGGAGCTTCGGGTTGCCCCAGAAGCGGCGCATCCCGCTGTTCGCGATGACCGCGCGGCTTACCCACCAGAAGGGCCTGGAGCTGATCACCGGCGAGTATACCCTGTTCATGCTCGAGGCCCAGTTCATCTTCCTCGGCACCGGCGAGCCCAAGTACGAAGCGATGCTGAAGATGTACGAGTCCCGCTGGCCCGATCGGATCAGCGTGCACCTGGGGTTCTCGGAGCGGCTGGAGCACCGCCTGATGGCGGGAGCCGACATCTACCTGATGCCGTCGCTGTACGAGCCCTGCGGCCTGGCCCAGCTCCGGGCGGAGCGCTACGGTGCGGTCCCGCTGGCGCGCCGGGTCGGCGGACTGGCCGACACCATCGAGGACGGGGTCACCGGTTTCCTCTTCGACGAATACAGCTCGGAG
>CALMOP010000117.1 GCA_937871775.1 uncultured Gemmatimonadota bacterium
TCCAGATCCTCATCCGGCGGCATGGCCTGCCGGGGTCCGGTGGTATGGGGCGAGCCCTCGGCCCCACCGAAGAACTGGTCGAATGAAAATGAGTCCGGCGTGCGGCCATCCGGCCGTACCGCCTGGCCTGACCCGGTCTCTTCCCCGAAGATTGCACTGAGGGAGAGCGGATCCCGGGCCGGCCGGGTGGGGGCCGCACCCTCCGGCTGGCTCTCGGCTTCCGCCGGCTCGCCCCCCCCGGGTCGCGCCTGCGCCAGCGCCCGAAAGAACGACTCCACGGATTCTCCACCGGTTTCGACCGCCACGTAGGACAGTCGGCGGCTCCCCGAAGCCAGGTCCGCTTCCAATTCCCGCACCCGGTCTGCCAGTCGGGGGTCGTTCGGGGTCCGGGCCAGGAGCACCCGGTACACGTTCAGCGCATCCGCCACATGACCCTGCTGCGCGTACAGCTCAGCCATGCTTTCGGTGACAACCAGGCTCGGTTCTCCCACCGGTGGATCGGTGGCCTGCCGGGCAGTCGCGATCTCTTCCGAGATCCGACGCATCTTCTGCGGCTCCGGCTGGCTGGCCTGATCCGGGAAGATCAGTCGCAAGTCGGCCCCGGGCTCTTCGCTGCCCTCGTCGCCACCACCGGGCGTTGCGGCGCCCTCGGCGCTCCACTCCTCCGTCGGCATCGCGGAAATGGCCGCGAACCCCGTGGTCACGGCTGGCCGTTCATCGGCCGGTAGCTCCGACAGCGCAGCCTCATCAGCAGGCTCCGACAGATCCAGCTCTTCGAAAGCACTCGCCAACTCCGTCGCGGCATCGGGGACCTGGCCCTCAGTTGACTCCGGCACCGTCAGTTCCGCAGCCGCATCCGGCTGCTGGTATTTGGTTGGGCCTGGCGCCAGGCCCTTCAGCTCGTCACTCGCGTCCGGGGTCTGGAACTCGGAGCCTCCCGAGGCACGCAGCTGAAGGTCCTCGAAGGTTTCCTCAAGGCCGATCTCGGCCCTGCCGGTCTCCAGCGTCTGCGGCGGCGGCTCGAAGACCTGATCCGGCTCGATCCCTTCCAGCGGGGCTGCCGGGACCGACACCTGGCCCACCTCCGCCGGCTCCAGGCCCGCCACCGGCGCCGGGGCGGGGCGGACGGCCCGCATGACCGGTACCGTGGTCTCCGGGCCGGAGCCAAGTGCTTCCGCCAGAGACGGGGCGGGTGGCGGCGGCGGGCGGCGGGATGGCTCGAATTGGCCGAGGACCGCCTCCACGACTTCGTCGGTGTCCTGTTCCTTCGCCGCGGGGTGCTCCTCTCCAATGACCCCTTGCCCAACCTCAGCGACCGGCAGTTCCAGCGACGCCGGGGTGGCAGGCTGAATGACAAAATGGGTCTCGGCCTTCTCCGCCCCCGCCCGACCCGGGGTGGCCATGGGCGTGGTAATCGTGGCGGAGGCGGATTCCCGGGCGGCGTTGACCCGAGCAAATTGATCCCGCGCCTCATCGTTGCTGGGATCGACACTTATCAGCCGCTGGAGCCATCCCGCTGCCTCAAGCAGGCGACCCTGACGTTCGGTAACGTCGCCCAATACCTTGAGGGCGATCACGTTTTCCGGGTCGAGGTCCAGGACATGGGTGAAGGCCGCCTCGGCGGAACCCTCTTCCAGGAGGTCCAGGCAGCACCGGCCCAGCACGATGTTGCCAGGGATGTGGTCCGGGTGTATCTCCAGACCCTGGCGCAGGATATCACGGGCCAGTTCGAGATTGCCGTGCTTCCGCAGCACCTCGGCATAGGGCGCGAAGACAGTCCCCTTGGGATTCTCCTTCCAACGGCGCTCGAGCTTGTCGATCTCGCTGTTTGGCGGCATCCCGGGCCCTATGCGTAAGTCGTTGCGGTGATTGGATAAAGATTAGGCCAGCCGGGGTGGGCTGTCAACCGGTCGGGCAGCTCCCCTGCTTGAGATTCAGCGTTGTCCGGCTTAGACTTAGCCCTCTTTTTGACCGTCCCCTTCAGCCGCAGGACCGCTCGTTATGATGCAAGTGTTCCGCAGCATCGCCGGCAAGGTGGCCGCCGCGGTGTTTGCCGTGCTGATGCTCCTCTTTCTGTGGACCAGCGTGGACTGGAGCCAGATCCGCGGTGGACCCCGGACCACGGTCGGGACCATCAACGGGGTGGACATCCCTAACCGGACCTTTCAGCAGCTGGTTCAGAACGAGAGCCAATCCCGGCAACGTCAGTTGGGCCGGGCCTTGACCGCCGAGGAATCCGAACAGACCCGGGACGGGGTCTGGGACGAGCTGATCCAGCAGCAAAGCCTGGACCGGGAGTTCCGGGCCCGGGGCATCACGGCCAGCCCCACTGAGATCCGGCAGCAGATGGACGAGAATCCTATTCCGGAGTTCCTGAGCCGCCCCGAATTCCAGACCGACAACAAATTCGACCTGGGAAAATATCGACGCTGGTTGCGCTCCAGCGGCGGGGCTCAGGTGGTGCCGTTGCTCGACCCTCAGTACCGCGACCAGATCCGGCAATCCAAGCTGCTCCGCGTCGTGACCGGTGACATCGTCCTGTCGAATGCGGCCTTGTGGCAGACCTGGCAGGATCTGCATGAGACCGCCACCATCACACTGGCAACCA
Source organism: uncultured Gemmatimonadota bacterium (assembly GCA_937871775.1). Taxonomy (GTDB): domain Bacteria; phylum Gemmatimonadota; class Gemmatimonadetes; order Gemmatimonadales; family GWC2-71-9; genus JADJOM01. The sequence continues at coordinate 2,609 of CALMOP010000117.1, forward strand.
TCACCCCTGCCACGGCTATCCCCGACACGGCGGTCACGGTCACCGAGGCGGACGGACAGGCCTACTACCAGGGCCACCCGGAACGGTTCAAGCAGCCGGCCATCGCCTACCTGAGCTACGTGGAGATCCTCCGGATCACCGATGCCAGTGACAGTACCCTGGCGCTGGCGCGGGTCCAGGCGCTGAGGAAGGAAATCAAGCAAGGGGCGCCCTTTGCCGAGGTCGCCAAGCGGGAGTCTGCGGATTCCGCCACTGCCGCCAAGGGTGGCGAACTGGAGCCGTTCGGCCGGGGAGCCATGGATCCGGCCTTCGAACGGGCGGCCTTCAGTCTGCCGCCCGGCACGGTCTCGGAACCGGTGCTCTCCGCCTTCGGCTACCACCTGATCCAGGTCGAATCCCGGGCTGGCGGGAAGCTCCACGCCCGACACATCCTGATCCCGGTCGAGCTCGCCGGTCAGCACCGGGATGTCGTGGATGCCCGGGCCGACTCCCTGGAGTCGATTGGCGCGAATCAGACCCAGCCGGAGGCGCTGGATTCGGCAGCGGCAAGGCTGGGGCTGCGAGTGGGAGCGGCCAACCCGCTTCAGGAAGGGAGCCGGGTGCAGGTCGGGCTGCAGGTGATTCCCGACGCGGCCCTGTGGGCCTTCCGGGCCAAGGCCGGCGAGACCAGCGGCATCATCGAGGTGTCCTGGGCCTACTTCCTGTTCCGGCTGGACAGTCTCAAGCCGGCCGGGGTTCCACCGTTCGCGGTGGTACGCGACGCGGCCATGGGTGAGGCCCTGCTGGAGAAGAAGCGGGAGGCCGCGCGCGAACTGGGCCAGCAGCTGGCACAGAGACTCGGCACCGGCACCCGCCTCGAGCAGGCCGCTGCGGCCCTGCACCTGCCGACCCGCCAGATCGGCCCCTTCACCCGAGTGAACCCACCATTTCCCGCTCCGCGGGTGGTAGGCGCGTCCTTTGGGGTGCCAGCGGGGCAGACCAGCGGATTGGTCGAAGAGGAGACCGCGTTCTATGTGCTCGCCGTCGTCAAACGCGAGTCGGCGGATACCGCGGAATTCCGCAAGGAACTGGACACCTTCCGGGCCCGGCAGATCACCCTGGCACGCCAGGACCGGGTGCGGAACTACCTCCAGGCACTCAAGGCGAGCGCCAAGGTAACGGACCGGCGCAAGTCGATCTATCAGACCGAGGCCCAGGCCCAGGCGGCGCAGCACCCGAGCTGAGTCGGTTCGGCCGGCACGACAAGATGACCCTCCGGTACCTGCCGGAGGGTCTTGTGGTGTCCGGGAGAGCGCCGGGGTTACTGCGACAGCCGCTTGGGCTCGCCGCCGGCCGGGGGAGTGGTCGCCCCGTTCCGGGCATCCAGCTGGCGGGCCGGGGGTGAGGGTTGCTCCCCACTGCCGATCGCGTCCCCGGCATCGCTCAGGCTCCGCTTGAATTCGCGGATGCCCTTCCCGAACGACGCGCCGATCTCGGGCAGCCGTCTCGAGCCGAAGAGCAGCAGGCAGATGACCAGAATCCCGAGAATTTCACCGAAACCAAGATTGCCTAGCATAGCTGCCCCAGCCTAGAAGAGAGAGCGCGCGATCAGGTAGGCGATGGCCACACCCAGAATCGCGAGCGGCGACACGTTCACCGCGAACGGCCCCAGCGTGAAGCTCAGCACCAGCAGGTCGAGTGACACGGGGCCGACACTCGGGCTGGCGGTGTAGGTAAAGAACTGCTTGGCGACACTATCGGGCATGAAATGTTGCACGATCCCGTTCAGAAAGCCCCCCAGGACGAACCCGGTGGCCAGAACACTCATGTGAAACAGCGGTCGGCGCGGTCCGGTGGCCATGGTCAGCGTTTCCGATCCAGCACATAGCTGAGACTGTCGCGGAGGGTCTCCCGGGCCGGGCTGGCCGGTAGCGCTTCCAATTCCTGCTCGGCGCGGGCGGCCAGGCGGTGGGCCCGTTCCCGGGCATAATCCAGGCCACCCGCTTCGGCGACCCGGGCCACGACCTGCCCGATCTGTTCGTCACTCGGCTCCGGTGTCGCCATGAGGGTCCGGACTTCCCGCCGCGCTTCGGGCCCGAAGTGCTTCAGGGCATGGATCAGCGGCAGGGTCACCTTGTGCTCCCGAAGGTCATTGCCCGACGGTTTCCCGGTGACGGCCTCCTCCTCCGTGTAATCGAGGAGGTCGTCGACGATTTGGAATGCCATCCCGAGAAGATCCCCGAACCGCCGCAGCACCTCCCGCTCCCGCGGCGGCGCACGCAGCGCACCTACCTCGCACGCGCCGGAGAGCAGGGAGGCGGTCTTGGAGCGGATCAGGAGGTCATAGTCGGCTTCGGAGTACGACAGCGGCTCATGGGCCATGAGCTGCCGCATCTCGCCGACCGTCATCTCGTTCGTCACCCGCGACAGTACCCGCAGCGGCTCGATCTCCCCCAGCCGGGTCAGCTCCACGACCGCCCGCGAGTACAGATAGTCGCCCATGATGACCGACACCTGGTGACTGAACAGAGCGTTGATGGTCGGCATTCCACGACGCAGCACCGAATGGTCCACCGAATCATCGTGCACCAGCGTGGCCAGATGAATCAGCTCGACCACGGCAGCGTGGGTCTCGGCCCGCTCATCCCCGGGGCCAGAGGCCTCCTGACTGAGCAGCAGCAGCGTCGGGCGGAACATCTTGCCCTGCATCTGAAGCAGGTGACCGTTGACTTCGGCGATCAAGCCGAAGTCACTCCGGATGATCCGGCGCAGCTCTCCCTGGACCGCATCCAGCCGGGGCCGGAGTGAGGCCTGCAGGCCGGCAAGGGTGATCCCGGCGGCCCGGAAGGTCACGGGGCCCGGCCCTGGGCGAGCTTGGCGATCCGGCCGCTGGCATCCATGAAGCCGATATCCACCGCCAGCACCCGCTCGTAGGCCGCCACAGCCGGATCCAGCTTGCCTTGGGACTCCTGGGCCCGCGCCAGCCAGTAGATGAGCCCGATCTGTTCGTCGTCGGTGGCACCGAGACCCTCCACCGCCCGCTTGAGAATCGCCTCGGCAATGGCGTACTGCCCCTTGTCGAAGAACGCGGTGCCCAGTGCTTCCGAAGTCTTGAGTCGCACCTCCGGCGACCGGAGGGCCTTCTGAAATTCCGAAATGGCCTCGTCCAGCAGACCCATCTCCTTGAAGGCGACCCCCAGGTCGTAGTGCGCCTGGTAGTCCTCGGCATCGATGTTCTCATCGATGCCGCGCTTGAACTGCAACAGCATCTCCTGGAAGTCCTTCTGTTCATCCCCGGTCGGCTCCTCGTCCTCCACCCGCATCCGGGGATCGCGGATCCGGTGATCGTCCAGGATGAGGGCACCGAGGTCGACGAAGTCGCCACTCTCGTCCGGCGCCTTCGGCCGCGCCATGGGCACCGACTGCCGGCCCTTGCCCGGGGTAGGTGGCGGCGGCGGCGCAGGTTCCGGCAACTCGAACATCGCGTCAACCGCCTCGGCTGCCTCCCGGGCGAGGCCCGTCAGTCCCGCATCGGCCGGCGCCGGCGCGGACCGCGGTGCCTCGGCCGGCGCAATCGGCGGAAGGGTATCCTCGACCGGCGAGAGCGCATCGAGCGCGGCCAGCGCTCGGGTGTTGCCCGGATCGTGCTCCGAGACCCGGCGATACACCGCCAGGGCCTTGTCCAGCGCCCCGACCCGGAGCAGCGCATCCGCCAGCTCCAGATAGGCATCGATCAGCCGGGACCGGTCGCCGCTCCGGAATCCGATCTCGACCCGCTTCTGGTGGTAACGCACTCCATTCGGGTCCAGACGAATCAGCTCGTTGACCAGATCGCTGGCCCGCTGCCACTCCTCCCTGCCCTCGTAGCCGGCCAGAGCAAGCTCCAGCTCTTCCTGCCCCCGCAGCTGTTCCCCGGTGGCCACCAGCGCCTCCCCGAGGGTGCGATGCGCCTCAGGGTCGTCCGGGTCATCCAGGACCCGATCCTCGAGATCCGCGATGCTGGGGGTCCCCGGATCTGCATCCTCCAGGAATCCCACCGAGTCCTGATCCAGCGCCGACCCCGTCTCCAGGAACGTCAAGGCAGGATCAGCGGGCGGCTCCGGCATGGCCGTGGGCGGCGCATCCAGGTCGACCGCGTATCCTCCACCGCCCTCCCCCGTCCCCATGACGTCCTCGGTGACCAGGTCGGGCATGTCAACTTCGCGATCTCCGATCCGCTCGATCTCGAGCCCACCGAGCGAGGCCCGCAATTCGAGTTCCTCCGGGATCAGCCGATCGATCTCCAGACCGTCCAGCGCCGAGATCGGGGAGGGGGCAAATTCGTCTTCCCGGGTGGGCTCGAAGCCCAGAGCCGGGGCCACATCCCGCGCCGCCGCGTCCAGCTGGGCCTCATCCGACAGCGGGGTGAGCGGATCGAGGTCGATTGGGGTGTCGACCAGACTGGAGCTCTGGATGTCCAGGGCGGAGGGCCCGGTCACCGGTTGAGCCGTCTGCTCCATCTCGATCAGAGGCAGGCCGACGATGGGCTTCGGCAGCGGGGGCGGCGCCGCCGCGGGGCGGCCCTTGCGCGCCACCCTCTCCGGGGCCGCCGCCGGCTTTTCGGCAGTCTGGGCTCCATCCGCACTGGTATCGAGGAACACCAAGTCACCCGACCTCGCCTTGGGGCCGGGCCGAGGCTCGACCGGACCACCCTCCTCCGCATCGAGGGCCTGCAATCGCATCAGGGTCTTCCGGGCGCCGACGGTATCGCCGCGGGCCTCGAGGTCGCTGGCCAGCTTCTCGAGCTGCTCCCGGGCCTCGTCGTTGCGGGACGAGGCCCGAAGCAACTCGCTCAACATCAGCCGGATTTCCTTGTTTCCGGGAAATTGGTCGGCGAAGTTCTTGACCGACTTGAAGGCCTCGTCCAGCTGGTTGAGCGCATTCATCCGCTCCAGGTACTCCAGCAGGTTCTTCTTGGCCTCGATGACGACATTTTTGCGGGCGTGCAGGTGCGCGAGGGTAAGAAAGGTCTGGATGCGTCCGGGGTTCACCCGGAGGATCTTGCCGCACAACGCGATGGCATTGTTGTAGAAGCCCTGTTCCCCGTACAGGTCGGCCGCCCGCTCGTAGGCCTGTACCGCCGCCCCGGGTTCGTTGGCCTTGAGGTACAAGTCACCAATCCGGTTATAGACCGACAGGTCCGGAACCGGATCGTTCCCCGCCTCGAAACCACGGATCGCCTGGAGGTAGACCTCGATGGCCCGCCGCCACTCTTCCTTCTGCTCATACTTCCTGGCGGTCTCTTTCAGCTTCTCGAAGTTCATCCAGCGGGGCGGGTGAAAGGGTGAAGGTGCATGAGATACCGCAACTTACAAGATACCGGCGGGCCCGGACCCTAGCAAGGTAAACCGGGGGCAGGATCGAGGGCTCCGCGGGCGACCAGACTGGCCAAACGCTCCAGATCCGGCCCTGGCGGCCGATCCTCCAGGAGCGGTTTCACTCCATCCTCGGCCGCTCGCACCCGAGCCAGGAGACGGGCCACCCCCTGCCCAGGCCGCAGCGGATGCAGGATTTCGAGTCCCTGGGCGGCGCACAGCAGCTCCGCAGCCAACACCCCCCGGGCATTCTCCAGAATCCGCCTGGCCTTGTAGGCCGCGGCCATTCCCATCGGGACGAAGTCTTCCTGGTTCGCGTCGGTGGGGATGGAGCCGATGCTGGCCGGCATGGCAAGGGCCCGGGACTCCGCGACCAGGGAGGCGGCGGTGATTTGCACCATCATGTAGCCCGAGGAGAGTCCGGGGTCACGAGTCAGGAACGCGGGGAGGCCATGGGACAGATCGGGATTCACCAGTCGCTCTACCCTGCGTTCCGCGATCGCCATCAGGGTGGTGAGGGTCACCGCCAGAAAGTCCAGCGCCTGGGCCACAGGTTGACCGTGGAAATTGCCGCCCGAGAGCACTTCGCCGGTGTCGAAGACCAGAGGGTTATCGGTCGAGCCGTTCAACTCGATGGTCGCCACCTGGCGCACGAACCGGACCGCGTCGGCGACGGCCCCCAGCACCTGCGGGGTACATCGCAGACTATAGGCATCCTGGACCCGGTCGTCATTCTCCCGGTGGGACTCGCGGATCTCGCTTCCGGCCAGCAGCTCCCGCATCAACGCCGCGACCGCCACCTGACCCGGATGGGGTCGGGCGGCATGAATCCGCGGGTCTAGTGGCGTGGGGGTGCCGCGCAGCGCCTCCAGGCTCATGGCGGCAGCGCCAATCGCGGTGCGCCAGACGACTTCGGCGTCGTGCACCAGCAGCGCCAGCAGCGCGGTCTGCGCCTGGGTGCCGTTGATGAAGCTGATGCCTTCCTTGGGCGCGAATCGGAACGGCCGAAGCCCTGCCTCGCTCAGGGCCTCCGCCGCAGGGCGGGTGCGACCACCGGCCAGCACTAGACCTTCGCCTATCAGGACCATCGCGATATGGCTGAGCGGGGCCAGGTCGCCACTGGCCCCCACGCTCCCCTGTTCAGGCACAAGGGGAATGAGCCCCGCGTTGAGCAGCTGGACCAGGGCCTCTACCAGCGCCGGACGCACCCCGCTGGTGGGTCGGAGCAACACATTGGCCCGGAGCAGCATCACCGCCCGCACCACCTCGGCCGAGAGGGGGGAGCCGACCCCGGCCGCATGGCTGCGGATCAGGTTGATCTGAAGCTGGTCAAGCTGATCGGCCGCGACCCGGACGTTGGCGAGCTTGCCAAAACCGGTGTTGATCCCATAGATCGTCTCGCCCCGCGCGATGGCCCGCTCCACCAGCCCGCGGCTGGTGGCCAGTGCGGCCACAGCGGCGGGATCCAGGGCTACCAGTCCGGGGTTTCGAGCTACCCGAACGACATCGTCAATAGTCAGGGAGGAACCGGTCAGCGTCACCAAGAGGGCGGTCATGGTGGAACGATACCGACCCGCCGTGTCGCTGTCACCCGAGCCCGGCCCGGGGGAACCCGGCGGGACCGGGTGGCGGGGCCCCGGTCCGCCACCTGGTCGCCCTGCTAGGGCGCACGGATCAGCTCCACGTTGCCGAAGTCGGTCTGGAAGGACCAGTCGAGGATCAGGAGGGTCTGGCCCACGTGGGTCACCCGTCCCGCGCCGTAACGGGAGAAGCCATCACCGCCGTCGGTCTCGAAGACGTAGCCCCAGCCTGGCTTGGCCTCGACGCCCGCGGTCGAGTATCCGATGGCGGGCGCCTGGTCTATGTCGGTCAGGTCGCCCACCGGAGCCGTCCCGTAGACCTGGACCCGGGTACCGCTGCGCAGGGGGGTCAGCCACAGGGTGCCGGTCCCGTTGCGCTCCACGGTAAAGTCATTCTGGGTCGAGGATCCGTTGAGCACCAGGCCGAGTTCGGAGGGTTCCGCCTGGAGATTGTTGTTGAGGTCGTGCCAGAACCGGAAGCCGCTCCCCGCATCCTGTACCTGGCGGGCATACAGGACCACATTCCGGGTATCCGGCCGGGGAGTGTCCTCACCCAACGGCGACCACAGGCTCTCCCATCCCTCCAGGCTGACCGCGGAGACTCCGAAGCAGCGGGACAGGCCGTTGGTCATCTCGCCAACCACGAATTCGGGCGCGACCGTGGATCCTTCGAGGAACCAGGTGGTGCCGCAGAGATCGCGATCGAGATCGTACGAGGTACTGTAGATCCGGTAGTTCCGGAAGCTACCCGGATTGGAGAGATAGGCGTTGTCGGACCAGGTCAACGCCACGGCGCCGTTGAGGGTCGTGCTGGCCAGCGTCGCCGGCGCCGGCAGGGCCAGCCGTTCGTCCACGGTCACAACGTTGCTCGGGGTAGTTTCAAGGCCGCCGAGGTCCTCAGCGGTCACATAGTACTGCAGGTGCGGCTGGCCTTCGTCGTGAAACGAGTTTGAGGTGGTGGATCCGCGCAGCCCGTAGGATTCGGACGGGGTGCCCCGGGAATACACGTGCCACACCGCCAGATCGGGATCGGAATCGAAGTCCCACAGCAGCAGCACTCCGGTGGGCGCTCCCGGGGTCCCGCTGGGCTCCACCGTATAGCTCAGATTGCTCGGCGGGGCCACCCATGCATCACCTGCACTGACCCATTCGGTGTCGTCACAGGCGGCCAGAGTGACCAGGGCCAGGCTGAACAAGGCAAGCCGCATAACCGCTCCGCATTTGGGGATGCCCCTCGCGATGCAGGCCTGGTGCCATCAGGATTTGAACGGCAACCCATTGGTGCAGAACACTTTGGCGACAAGACAGACAGACCCGGTTGTCCCGCCGCAGGGACACCGGGTCGGTTGCGGTGTCCCGGATCAGCGCTCGAAGGAGGTCTGGTTGTAGTCGAACTTGATCTCGGGAAGGTCGGACAAGTAGACCGAGAAGTAAAAGGCGAAGTTGCCGTTGGGATTGTCAACGAAGCTGAAGCCGGCCCGCCACTCGTGCAACACCCGCTCGAGCCGGACCACCTGTGATTCGAACTTGTTCTTGGTGATGTTGTACTGACTCGACCAGGACACGGTCCAGAACGGGGTCGGCGCGAACCCGGTGCTGAAGCCGAGGTTCTGCTGCGGCGGCTGGGGGTCGGGGGTGCTTCCCTCACGGGTGCGGGAGAGGCTGTAGTTGAAGTTGGCGGTGAACCGGCGATTGGTGGCCAGACCCAGCGTCTGATCGCCGGCGGAGCTCGCGAACGACGGGGGCCGCCCATAGCGGCTCTGTCCGGCGACGTAGGATGTAGGCAGTGGGTCCTTGGCCGCGCTGGAATCGCGGTGGCCTCCCAGGCCCATCAGCCCGAGAATGGACCTGATGGTGTTGCTGGAAATCGCAAAGCTCGCGGTTGCCGACTGGAGGAACGGATCGAACTGACTGCTGTCGGCGCTGGGGTCGCCGCGCCACAGGTCATGGGTCAGGCTGAGGTTGAATCCCGGCATCAGATCACTCTGGAACTGATTGCTGAGGGTCTTGGTGGTCCAGCCGCGGCGTCCCGGTTTCTTGGCCAGTTCGAAGTCATACTGCAGTGAGCTGGTCTGAATCCCCAGAATCCGGAACCGCCGTGCGTGGTCGACACTGGAGGTGTCGTCGGCCGCCTGGCGGGCCTTGCCCTCGAAATTCTGGGACAGCCCCATCGTGAGCACCTGGGTGGGATCGCTGCGCAGCGTGGGGGTCTGGCCAGGCGCGCTGATCGCCTGGGCATATTCCGGGCTGACCGATGCCGCGGGACTGTAGCTCCAGGAGACGGTGGGTGACACGCTGTGGCGGAGGCGCGCCACCGGCCCGAACCCGGGGAAGAATGCGAAGAAGGTCGGCGACAGGGTCGCCCCGAGGTTGAACCGCTTGCCCTGTCGGACCCACTGTCCGTTGGTGTTCCGGTTGCGGACCAGGAAGGCGCCGCTGGTCGCGTTCGCGATGCCCAGCGAGGGCTGCAACTTCCAGGTACCGCGGAGCAGGGTCGGCAAGCTTATCCCCGTCTGCCAGTCCAGGGAGGTGCTGAAGTCGCCATTGGTCACCTGCAGCACCGTGATCGAGTCGCTGGGATCGGGGGTGGACGGGTCCGGCACCTTGAGCCCGCCCAGAACCTTGCGGCCGTGGTCCTGGTGATCGTTGTACGTCAGGTTGTTGCGCCAGCTGAACCCGCCGATTCGGAGCGGGGTATCGAAGTTGATTGCGGTGGTGCGGCTGTCCCGGGTGAGTCCCAGGGTATCGAGACTGCCCCCAGGCAGGACCTCCACCGGAACCGGGGACACTGGAAAGTCATTCTCGTAGCTGTTGGTGATGCTGAGGCCGGGGGACCAAGTCATTTTGCGGCCGAAGTCGATCGGCTTGGGCGAAATGGAGAGGGACGGCAACTGCATGCTCACACTGTTGTCGGTCAGGCTCTGGCGGCGATTGCCCCCCAGCGCGACGGTACCCCAGACGTATCGCTTGGAGAAGTTTGCGGCACTCACGATCTGCTGGGTCGACAGCAACGGGTCAATGGCGTTCCGGCTCTTGACGAAGCCGCTGCTGGTGTAATGCAGGCTGAGGTTGAGGGAAGTGGAGAGGTCGAAGTTCTGGCGATGATCCCAGCGCAGCGTCGTCGTCCGGCCTCCACCATCCTCCGCCAGGCGCTGGTACCCGATGTTGCCACTCACGAACCGGTTGAGCCAGCGGTACTGGCCGGCCGCGCCGTATTCGACATAGCGATTAGCAAACCAGTCCAGCTTGGCGGTCACATCGAAGTACTGATTGGGCGCCCAGTAGTACCCGACGTTGGTGATCTGTCGGTTGTACCCGGGATTCTGCCGGACGATATCGTTGAGTCCAAAATGGGGGATGAGGATGCCCGAACGGCGGCCGGTACGGGCGTCCTGGAACACGAACGGCAGCCACAGAATAGGCACATCGCGGATGTACAGCACCGCCGGGCGCGCTACCATGACGGTCTTGGAGATCCACTTGACCTCCTTGGCCGAGAAGTGGTAGTGCGGCTCGGGCAGGTCGCAGCTGGTGATCTCGCCGCTGGCCGCGTACAGGCGGGCGGCACTCGAATCCTGAGCCAGGTCGCCACGCAGGAACCAGTCGGTGGAGCCCTGCTTGAAGCTGGTGAGCGCGTCGGTGACGACCCCGCGCCGGACGCAGGTGTTGTAGCGAATCCCGCCAAACCCGCTGAGGACTGTCTCCCGGTCGAACAGCGCCGGGTCTCCGGTGGCCTGAATCAGGCAGTCGGATTCCTGATACACGATAGAGTCGGCCTCCAGGGTGGTCTCCTCCCGCCTGGTGCTGGCCTCGCCACGGAGAAAGATTCGCCGCTCATCGGCGAATACCACCGCCGAATCCGACCGGAACCGCACCGGCCGGAATCCCGGCAGGGCCAGCAGGTGGCTCAACACCGAATCGTCCGGGGCGAAGGTGCGCCGGGGTCCGGTAGGCAGCCCCAGCCGCCGGGCCTGGGCGGTATCCACCGGTTGTCCGGGACGAGGCCGTAACGAATCGGGAAGCAGGGTGTCCCGCGCGCCAGGAGTCGGCGCCCGGAGCGGCTTGGCGCCCCCGGGCGCGGCAGGTTGCTGGGCGTGGGCAGAGGTCGGAACGCCCAACAGCAGCAGCAGCACGCCGAGGCTCACCGCCCGGCGCAGCTGGCGGCGGTGGATGACGACGGAGCCGAGAAAGCCGATTTCGTAGAGCAGCAGGATCGGCACGGTCATCAGGATCATCGACAGCACGTCGGTGCCCGGCGACAGAATGGCACCGGCCGTCGCCGAAAGCACGATGGCGAACCGGCGGAATCGGTTGAGGCCCCCGGGCGTCACCACCCCCAGTGCGGTCAGCACCATGATCACCAGAGGAATCTCGAAGCACAGCCCCATGGCCAGCACCAGCTGCATTACGAAGCCGAAATACTCCGAGAAGGTGATCAGATTCTCCAGTCCGCTGCTCTGGAAACTGAACAGGATGGGCAGGGTCCGGGGCAGGATCAGCTGGTAGGCGAAGACCGAGCCGCCGCAGAAAAGCAGCAGCCCGAAGCCCAGCGCGGGCACCACCGCCTTCCGCTCCCGCTCGTACAGCGCCGGAGCGAGGAAGGCCCAGACCTGATAGATGATGATCGGAGAGACCAGCACCAGCCCGATGACCACGGCCAGTTTGAGGGTGATCATCACCGGTTCGGTCGGGGAGGTGACGATCAGCTTCCCGTGGGTGACGATGAGGAACGGCGCGATCGGCTGTTCCATGAGCGTCACCAGCGCGAAACGCTGCACCAACCAGAGCCCCAGTCCGAACCCCAGCGCCAGCGCCGCCAGTACCCGGATGAGGCGGACCCGCAATTCCTCGAGGTGCTCGAGGAAGGGCATTTCGGCGCTTGGGCCTGTCATTCCACCCCCGTCAACCGGGGTCTAGCGTCCGAGGGTCTTCAGGCGATCGCGGGCGAGGGCCGCTTCGTCGGAATTGGGGTGATCGTGCACCACCCGCTGGTAGAACCCACGGGCGGCCTCGACGTCCCGCCGGCGTTCGGCGAGCAGGCCGAGCTTGTACAGCGCACTGGCAGCGCGGGAGGATTGCGGGAAGCTGTCGACCACCAGACGGTAATAAACGGCAGCCGAATCCGGGGCTTCGGCCGCGAAGGTCTCGCCGACGAAGTAGGTAGCGTCCGGGACCCGGGGATGGCCGGGATAGAGGCGCAGCAGCTCACGGAAGCCCATGCGGGCGGTCGTGGGACTGCCGCGCCGGAGCTGCTGCAGCGAGGCCGAGTACAGCTGTTCGGCGGAGGGTTGCCCAGCGGTGGAGACGGGCTGGGGCCCTGGTGGGACGCCCGGGGCGGGAGCCGCCGTCGGGTCGAGCACCGGCGGCGGGGTCGCGTTCAGTTGTTCGCTGCGGGCCTCCAGCTGGGTCTGCAGCTCGGTCAGCCGTTGCTGGCTCTGCCCGGTGAGGGCCTGAACCTGCACCAGCTGCTGCTGTACGCTGATCAAGTCGTTGGCGACATCCCCCCGGAGGCCCTGCACCAGGGAGGCGACGCCGGTGAGTTGCTGATCGACCACCTTTAGCGAGTCCATGATGTGGCGCTGCATGCCGATTACCTGGGCGAGTTGCGCCGCGCGGGTGGAGTCCGACCGCTGGTTTTCGGCCCGGCTCAGGAGCAGCTGTTCCTCGACCCGGCGCAGGTCACCCTTGGAGGCACAGCCTCCAAGGGTGCCGATGCCGGCGACCAGCCAGAACCCTTGGCGCGCGCGCATCAAGGCATGCGCAGGTTCACCCCACCCGCCGTCACCTCGAATTCCGCACGGCGGTTCTGGGCCCAGGCATCCTCATCGTGGCCCCCAGCCAGGGGCTGCTCCTCACCGTAGGAAACCAGCTCAAGGCGGCTGCCGTCGATGCCCTTGTTGGCCAGGTAGGTCTTGACCGCCACGGCCCGCCGGTTGCCCAACGCCAGGTTGTACTCGTCGGAACCCCGTTCGTCCGCGTGCCCGGCGATGCGCAGCCGCAGCCCGCCGTTGGCCCCGAGAATCTCGGCTTTGCGATCCAGGATCGCGCGGTCATCGCTGCGGATGTCGGCGCGGTCAAAGTCGAAGTGCACCATGGCCTGCACCTCGGCCACCACCGCCGCCGTGATCCGCGCCGCTACCACAGCCGGATCCTCTGCCGGAGGCGCGGGAGGCGGCGGGGGCGGGGGCGGCGGCGGCGGCGGTGGGGGCGGGGCGGGCGCCGGGGCGGGCGCCGGAGCGGGCTGCTCCGGTGGCTTCTTGCTGCTGCACCCGTACGTGACGAAGAGCAGCGCGGCCACGAGGGACAGACGGTGCGGCGTGGACATCGAACCTCCGATTGGTTCAGTTGGATTCAGTGGCAGCCCCGGACAGTCGCCGGGACCACGCAGGAAGTCGAACCCGTCCGAGGAACGTCAGCTGGCGGATCCGGCCGGTCATCGTATCGATCACCCACAATTGTCGCTGACCACTCCGGTCGGAGACGAAGGCGAGGTGCCTGCCGTCGGGTGCCCAGGTCGGGTCTTCGTTCCCACCGGCGGAGGTCAGTTGCCGCACCTTGCGCGAGGCAGCATCCACCACGAACACCTGCGGGGATCGGTTGACCTCCCGATGGAACACGACGCTGGCTCCGTCCGGCGACCACTCCGGTGCGTTGGAGCTGCCGGTGGCGCCGTAGTCGAAGGGAGCCAGCAACTCCTGATCGGTCCCGTCGGCCGCCATGACGTAGATCTGGGGCAGGCCAGCGCGGGTGGAGACGAACCCCACGTGCCTTCCATCGGGAGCGAAGGTCGGGGAAAGGTTATCAGCATAGCGACCCACGGTCAACCGCTGCACGCAGCAGTTCTGAGCTACGTCGGCGACGAAGATGTCGGTGCCTTCCTCGCCGGCGCGGGCGAAGGCCAGCAGCCGCCCGTCCGGGGAAAACGCCGGGGTGATGTTGAGCGCCGAACCGGTGCCCGTCAGGGTTGCCGGCGGTCCCCCCACCGTGGCCTGGAGCACAATACTGCCGGCCCCCTGGCCGAACCGGGTGTACGCGATGCGGCTGCCGTCGGGACTCCACACCGGGGAGAGGACCTGCTCCCCGGGCGGCGACACCCGGGTCAGGCCGGCACCGTCACTGTCGATCCGGTGGAGCGTGCGGTCCACCACGAACAGCAATTGTGACGCGGCCGCCCCCGGCGTGCCGGTGATCCAGCGCACGATCTCGTCCGCCAGCCGGTGCACCGCCAGCCGGAACCCGGCATCAGCGGGAGCTGGAAGCACGATGCGCTCCTCGCGTTTCGAGAGCCCCGCCACCACATCCCACACCTGCACCACCAGGCCGTTCCCGTCTGGACGAAGCCCCACCGCGAAAGTGGCGCCGAGGCTTCGCCAGAGGGCCACATTCAGGGGCGGGGCCGGATTCAGCGGTGCCGTCGTGTCTGCGGGCGGGGTGATCACCTCGAACCGATCGCTGTAATCCAGATCCCGGCTCAGGATGCGTCGCACCGAGTCGTTTCCGGGCCCCGGCAACACCACCAGAGCGGGCCGGTGCCCGGGGCGGTATTCGATTCCGACCCGAACGCCCTCCGGCGGCCTGAGGCTGTCCTGAGCCGCCAGACCGGTGCCCGCGAGCCAGGCCAGCAGGAGGGCGGAACCGGTCGCGCGAAAGGTGGTCATTGGGTTCGCGGAGTGAAGTAGAAGGAAACCGGCAACACATCGGCGGGATAGCCGTCCGGCAACGTCCCGAAGGCCTGCCCGGTCCCGGCCGCCTCGATGGCACCCTGGGCCAAGAGGTCAAAGGAGAAACTGCCGGACGGCCGGGTCAACCGGATCTCCCGCACCCGGCCATCCCGCAGGATGAGGAAGCTGACCTCGGCTCGCAAGGCGGTGTTGCCACGGGGCCGCTCCCATCGGCGATACACCTCCTGAACGATATTGCGGAGGTATTCGGGAAACGGAAATTCGATTCCGGGCACGCTGACCGTCACGGCGTCGCTACCGGTGCTGGGTGATTCCCCGGGCAACGGCTGGACCGGCGGCGCGGTCCGCGGGTTGGGTTCCGCGGGGCCGGAAACCGCCGGGCGGGGTGGCGCCGGTTTCGGCGGTGCGCTCTTGGGCGGTTTGGGCGCCGGTTCTCGGGGGGGTGGCTCCGGCGCTGGGGGTCGGGGGGTGGCTTCAGGGGCCGCTGTTGGCGTGACCGTGGGGGCCGGGGCAGCCACCAGTTCCACCGCGTAGACCGGCGGGCCCCGGTCCACCGGGTGCACCGTGCTCGCGAGCAGGGCGACCGCCGCGGCATGGACCAGCATGGTGCCGGTCAGCCCGGCCGCCATCCCGCGCCGGTCCGGCTCTCGCCGGCCGAACCGCTTCACGGCCGCGCTTCCTCCTCGGCCACGAGTCCCACGTCGGTCACCCCGGACGCCCGGATGGTGGCCAGCACCCGTACGACCTCACCATAGGCGACCTGCCGGTCGGCGCGGAGGTAGACCGACTTGGGCCGCCGGGCCCGTACCAGGGCCGAAAAGGTCAGCCTGAAGTCGGCATAACTCACCACCGTCGCATCGATGTAGATGCGCCCTTCCCGGTCCACACTCACCACCATCCCCTGACGAGCCTCGATCGGCCGGGCATCGGCGCGAGGCAGCTGCACCTCGACGCCACCCTGCATGATGGGCGCCGTGATCATGAAGATGATCAGCAGCACGAAGGCCACGTCGACCAGACTGGTGACGTTGATGTCCGCAGTGAGGGGCAGCTCGCCGTGACCTCGGAGTCCCCCGCCCCTTCCGATTCCCCAGCTCATGATCAGATCAGTCCTTCGCGGGCCATGGTGCCTACCATCTCGTTCGCAAACCCCTCAAGCTCCCCGGCGAAGACCCCCAGCCGGTTCACCAACAAGTTGTAGGCGATGACCGCCGGGATCGCCGTCGCCAGGCCGGCGACGGTGGTCACCAGGGCCTCGGCGACACCGGGCGCCACGGCGCTGATGTTGCCCGACCCTCGGGTTGCGATCC
>CALMOP010000118.1 GCA_937871775.1 uncultured Gemmatimonadota bacterium
GAAGGGTCGGCAGCGCGCGGAGCCGCGCCACCCGCTGGTAGAGCCGATCGAGCTCCGCCGTGCACTGGGGACAGACCGCCAAGTGGGCCTGGCTCTCCGCGCTGCCGGGCTCGCTGCCCGCGTCACGGAGCGCCACCAGCTGCTCCATGGTGAGGTGCGTCATGACCGAGCCTCCTCGCCGAGCCAGACCCGGAGCCTGGCATGTGCCCGGGAGAGCTGCGACTTGGAAAAGCTGGGCGTGCGGTCCATCATCTCGGCGATTTCTTCGTGGGTGTAGCCCTCGACGTCGTGGAGCCAGACCACCGCCCGGCTGGTCTCGGACAGCCGCTCCAGGGCGGCTTCCAGGTCCATCCGCAGACCCCGGTCGGTCCGCCCGGTCTGGGACCGGTGGAACTCCTCATCCAACTCGTCGGTGTCGCGGTACTTGTTCCGGCGGAGCCGCATGAGCGCCTTGCTCGCGGCGATGGCGCGGACCCAGCCCCAGAGACTGCCGTCCCCCCGGTAGCTGCCAATGCTGCGACAGACCTCGAAGAAAGTCTCCTGCAGCACGTCCTCGGCGTCTTCCACGGTCCGGCAGATCCGCCGGGCCAGGTTGTAGACCGGCACCTCGTATAAGCGGTAGACCCGCTCCAGGGCAGCGGGGTCTCCGGTCCGGGCTCGGGCTAGTATCGCGTCGGCTTCAGTGAGCACGAGGGAGGTGGTCATGACACGGGGAAAGATGCGGCGGAACGGGTGAAGGTTGCAGTGGGATGGGGCAATAAGACCGTACCGAAAATCGACCGAAAAATGGGCGCGTCGCCTTGCCGACACCGTGAGTCGCGATTGCAGCGGCGAACGGGTGAGCTGCCGGCTGAAGCCGGCGCTCGGCCCTGCCCCTGAAGGGGCAACGACCTCCAGAGTCGCTTTGGCGACCGCGCCGAGCCGGGACCACAGCGGATCTTGAGGACGACTTTAGCTGCAAGCCGGTCACCACGCCTGATTAGATTGTGCGGTATGCCTACCACGCAGTTGACTTCCGCACCCCACGACTGGTTGCACCACCTCGAGGATGAGGCGGATGCCGCTTTTCTCTACCGCACTCTGGCCACTCTGGAGCAGGACCCGGGCCGGGTCGAGCTGTATCGGAAGCTCGCCGGGGTCGAGGACCGGCATGTGGTCATGTGGGAGACGCTGCTCCGGGACCACGGTCACGACATCCCGGCCCTCCGTCCAACCCTGCGGGCCAGGGGCATGGCCTGGCTGGCCCGCCGATTCGGGCCAGGATTCCTCGGCCCCATGCTGCTGGAGGAGGAAGGCCGGGAGGTCAAGAGCTATCTGGGCATGTATCGGCAGGCCCCCGACGGGGCAGCCGGCACCGCCGCGCTTACCCTCGCGCGCGAGTCCGCCCAGCATGCCGAATCGCTGGCCGGACTGGTGGGAACCAGCAGCGAGCCCTGGCACAAGACCGGGGCCGGCGGCATGCTCCGGAACCTGGTGTACGGCTTCAACGATGGCCTCACCGCCAATTTCGGCCTCGTGGCCGGAATGCTCGGCGCCCAGGGAGCGCTGGGGCTCTCCGGGCATGCCGTCGTCGTGGCCGGCGTCGCAGGCATGGTGGCGGACGCGCTCTCGATGGGCGCTTCCGGCTACCTCGCCGCCAAGAGCGAGCGGGAGGTCAACGAGCATGAGATCGCGATGGAGCGGGAGGAGATTCGACTCATGCCCGACCTGGAGCGGGAGGAGCTGGCCCTGCTCTACCAGGCCAAGGGCCTCCCCGAGCATCAGGCCCATGAGCTGGCCGAGCGGGTCATGCAGGACCCCGAGCGGGCCCTCGCCGAAAAGGTGAGGGAGGAGCTGGGGATCGGAGAGGCCAGCTCCACCCCGATGAAGGAAGCCTGGATCACCGGGACTGCCACCGCGGTCGGCGCCCTCATTCCGGTGGCTCCGTTCCTCCTCCTCCCGGGAGCGTCGGCCATCTGGACCAGCTTCGCGATCTCCATGCTGGCTCACTTCGGCGTGGGCGCCGCGCGGAGTTTCTTCACCGGCCGCGGGGTAATCCGGAGCGGGATGGACATGTTCATCGTCGGCCTGGGCGTCGCGGCCATCGGGTATGTAGTCGGGGAGCGGATTACGAAGTTGTTGTAGACAGCGGGGACCATGACCCCTCTCTTCGCCAGTTGGTTCGTCTGGTTGACGGGCGGCTATCTGCTGCTCGGCCTCGGCTTCGCCATCCCGTTCGCCTTCCGCCTGGTCAACCGACTGGATCCGGTAGCGGCCCACGGAACCCGCCCCTTCCGTTTGCTCATCATCCCTGGGGCCACCCTGCTGTGGCCGCTACTGCTCCGCCGGGTGCTGCGCCGAGATACCATGCCGCCCACCGAACGCACGGCGCATCGGAACATCCAATGATCCGGTCCCTCCGAGACCGGCAGCGACGGATCATGCCGGCGCTGGCGCTGTTGCTGCTCGCGGTGCTGGGCTGGGCCCTGCTGGGGAACCGGCCGTGAGCGCCTTCTATCGCGCGGTCAACTGGAACCGGCAGAAGTACATCTTCGACGGCCTGCTGGCGGCCACTGTTCTGGGCTATCTCGGCTTGTTCATCTCGCTGAGCCTGGGCCAGGATTCGAACGCCACCCTCGAGACCGCGTTGATCCGGGGACTCGGCAGCGGGGCGCTGGTGCTGCTGACCGTGATCCTGGCGGTGGGGCCGCTGGCGCGGCTGGATCGGCGTTTTGTGCCCCTCCTCTACAACCGCCGCCACCTCGGCGTGGCCATGTTCCTGCTGGCGCTCGGTCACGCGAGCTTCGCGGTCATTCAGTTCCACGCCCTGGGAGACGTGAACCCGGTCGTCAGCCTGCTGACCGGTGGGGCGGATTTTCACGATCCCGCAACTTTCCCCTTCGAGTGGCTGGGCCTGGCCGGCCTGGTGATCCTCGCCCTCATGGCCGCGACCAGTCACGACTTCTGGCTGGCCACGCTGACGGCGCCGGTATGGAAAGGGCTCCATATGCTGGTGTATCCAGCCTACGTGGTCCTGGTGGGGCACGTCGCGCTCGGGAGCCTGCAGCAACCGGGGCCGCCATTACCCACCCTGCTCCTGATCGCGAGTGCCGCGCTGGTGCTGGGACTCCAGCTCTTCGCCGGATGGCGGGAACGGGGTCTGGATCGACAGCAGGCCTCGGTCGCTGCGGAAGGCTGGATCGCGGTTTGCGATGCCAGCGAGATCCGGGAGGGACGGGCCCGGATGGCGCTGGTCAGCGGCGAGCGCATCGCGGTGTTCCGCTACGAGGGTCGGATCAGCTGCGTCTCCAATGTGTGCCAGCACCAGAACGGGCCCCTCGGCGAAGGCAAGATCGTCGACGGCTGCATCACCTGCCCGTGGCACGGCTATCAGTATCTGCCGGACAGCGGACAGTCACCGCCGCCGTTCACCGAGAAGATCCCGACGTTCAACGTGCGAGTGATCGAGGGACGGGTCTATGTGGACCCGCGGCCCAATCTTCCCGGCACCCGAGTGGAGCCGGCCCTGATCAATCCCGGCGGGCCCCGGAGGTCGGCGTGATGGACCAGCACGAAGACCCGTTCTACGTCGGCTACCAGCCGGTGGCCCCGAAGCACCTCGCCCGGGAGACCCGGACCGCGGTCCTGGGGGTGATCGTGATGGCCCTCGGCACCGGGGCCGCATTGGCCTGGTCGGCGCCCCGCGAGGATCCTGGAGTCTTTGAGTTCGGCCATCCCCGGCAGCTGATTGGCCGGCTGCAGGAGACGCCGTACCCCTCGCTGCTGGTGCCGGCGGACAGCGAACGGCAGCGTGTCTACACCCGTTACCTCCTGGTCCAACCGGGGAAGTTCGGAGCGCAGGCCGCCACGCTCGGGCTGGACGGGCAGTGGGTGACTGTGACCGGCCAGCGCATCGCCCGCCCGGGAGCGGAGATGCTGGAGATCACCGCCCCAGGGATCGTGCCGGCCACCGAGCCGGACAGCGCCCTGCCGCAACTGGGGCAGACCGCCCTGGGGCGGCGGACCTACCACGGAGAGGTTGTGGACAGCAAGTGCTGGCTGGGTGTCATGCGTCCGGCCACCGGCAACGTCCATCGTGGTTGCGCCTATCGCTGCCTGAGCGGCGGCATCCCGCCGCTGTTGATGACGCGGAACCCGGAGGGCCGCACGGAGCACCTGCTGCTGACCGACGCGGACGGTCGGCAGGCCCACCAGCGCTTCAAGGGGCTGGTGGGACGCCCGGTGACCGTCTCGGGCCCGGTATTCCAGGAAGGTGATCTGCTGGTGATGCGGGTGGAGCAGATGGGATTGGGGAAGTAAGGGGGATTGGGGAATATGGGAATCGGGGAATTTGGGAATGGGAGGGAGCAATCCCTGATTCCCTAATTCCCTAATTCCCCGATTCCCTCATTCCCTCACGATCGTCACCCCATCGACGTAGTACGGAGTGTCGCCGAAGCAATCGGTCGGCACCCCACGGTGCTCGCTGTAGTGGACCCGCACCTTCCGGCCGACCAGCGTGTCCAGTACCTGGGCCACCACCTGGTCCCGGGCCGAGAAGTACCAGATGTTGGATGTCCCGGGGGAGACATTGCCGAGCGTCGACTGCCACAACTCCCCCTCGTGGGTCTTGCAGACCCATCCCTTCTCGGAAAACTTCTGAAGCAACCCGCTCCGGTAACCGTTGGAGTAGTCCCAGTGCACCACGAACCATGTGTACAGGGCCAATAGCACCAGGGGGAACAGCAGCCCCAGGACCAGGTACCGCTTCCACGGCCGGTGCCGGGGGGCCGGAGCGGGAACCGTGTGTTTGCCGTCAGTGTCAGTCATCGTGGACCTCTGGGTTGTGCCGCAAATCGAGGTCTACCGGGGCTGGGTCGAGAACACCAGGCCGGAGGCCACCACAAAAACCCAACCGGCGTCCTCGACGTCATTGCCGAAGCGATAAGCGATGTCGAGCCGGGTCGGGTTGGAGTCAGCGGCCCGGCTCGGAGCCAGCCGCAATCCGATGCCGACGTCGGTGCCGGTCCGGCGAGTCTCGGTATTGAACCAGGCGCCACCGTGGTCGACGAATCCCGCCACGCCGAGATCGACGGCCTTGAAGGCGTCTTCTCCGAAGATGAAGCGGTATTCACTGCTGGCAAAGTAGGTACGATCCCCGGTGAAGGCGTGAATGGGGAAGGCCCGGGGGCCGATGGCAAACCCGAGATCGAATTCGGTGGCCGGCTGGGGGTTCTTGATCCAGCCGACGTCGGCGTGGTTGATCAGCAGGTGATGCGGCGCCAAGGCGATCGCGGCGGTCACGCCGATGGTGACCGAGCCCGAGTCAAGCCCGGCCCCGGAGTACAGCCCGTTGGCGGCGAAATCGAGCCAGCCGAAACCGAGGGGGAGCTGGGCGCCGGCACGCAGCCGCGCATACACTCCCACGCCGTCATGCGGGTAGCCGAACAGCTCGGGAGCGGCGACCACACCCATCCGGGCAAACTTGCTGACGTCGACATCCTCGTCGCGGCCAATCCGCGAGAATCCCCGGGTCACCACAAAGTTCGCCCGCCGCCATTCCAGGAATGGCCCGATCGAGGAAGTGACCGTCTGGCGCCCGGAGTAGTTGGGCCAGATGGAATAATCCTCGCGCCGCACTTGCGCCTGGAGACCGAGCCGAAGATACCGCTGGCTGCCGGTGCGGAGCGCGGTAGCTCCCTCGACCTGGACCCTGAGATACTGGCGCCGGCTCGAGTCGCTGGCCGTCACGCCGCCATCCCGGAACTGGAGCACCCGCTCGTTGACGGCGTCGAAGAACGTGGAGATGCCCGCGCGGTCGGACAGCGAGAAGAACGGCCGCTCGATGGCCACGCCGCCGCGGTCGCCGTCCGACCGGGTCTCGTACCGCAGCTGCACCGCGATGGTGTGCGCGATCAGACGGGACTTCCGCAACTGGAAGTTCACGCTGGACCGGTCCGGCGTGTGGCGATAACGATTGGCAAAGTAGGTGGCGGTCCCCAGCAGGTTCTTCTCGATGAGGGCCACCTGCCAGTCGGTCTGCTTCCCGGTGCTGCGGAACCGCATGTCCAAGGAAGTGGACCAGCCATCCTGGGCGTAGACCTTGAGAGTGAAGCCGGTGTCCGTCTGGACGGTGTCGATCCGGACTTTGCGGAAGATGCCGAGCGCCCGAAGGTTCCGGGCCGTCTCGGCGGCCCGGGACGAATCGTAGACTTCGCCCGGGTGGAGCAGCACCTCCCGTTCGATGATCCTGACGTGGGTTGCGAAATGGAGCCCATTCATCAGCTTGGACATGAAGCTGCGGGTCTCCGGGACGTCGAAGATGTCCGAGCCATCGACCTCGACATAACGGATGATCGGGCGACCCAGGGAATCCACCTGCCGGGGCAGGGTGTCGGCCAGCCATGGGATGGGAGTGGCCGCTGCCAGGCTGTCCTGGGCGGACAGCGCCGCCGGGAACAGCAGCGCCAGGACAAGAGCCAACGGGCAACGCGGCAGAACGTGCTCCCCGATCAGTGGCGCGGAATCATAATCCTGACCGCGGCGGCGGCGTAAGGCCTTGGCGACGTTTCCGCAGCGCCGCTAGCTTCAAGCGGTGCTCCCCACCGTGGCACTCTTCAGCACCAATTTCCTGGCCTACTCGCAGACATTCGTCTACGAGGAACTCCGTCGCCTCTCGCGCTATCGCGCTGAAGTTTTCTGCCGCCGGCGGCTGCTGGCGGAGCAGTTCCCGTTCTCGCCGGTGCACGTCGGCGGGCCAACCTACGGCTGGACCTGCCAGGCGCGCCACTTCGACCAACGCTTCCGCTCCATCCGGTTCGCGCTGGTGCACGCCCACTTCGGGCTGGGCGCTGTCTACGCGCGCCGGTTCGCCCTCCGGCACCGGCTGCCGCTGGTGGTCACCTTCCACGGCTACGACGTCCCGCTGCTGAGCAGCCCAACCCGATGGCTGCCGCAGCATCTGCGCTATGCGCTGCAGGGCCCCCGGGTACTCCGCGACATGACCCTCGGCCTCTGCGCCTCCACCGAGCTGCAGACCATGCTACTGGCCCTGGGAGTCCCCCCGGACCGGCTGCGGGTGCACCGGCTCGGCATTGACCTGGAACGGTTTCAACCGGGACCCCGCCGGGCCGATCGGTGTCAGGTAGCGATGGTGGGGAGATTCGTCGAGAAGAAGGGATTTGCGAAGGGACTGGCGGCGTTTACCGCCGTGGCGCGGGACCTGCCGCTGCTCCGTTTGACGCTGGTCGGTGACGGCCCGCTGGCCGGCGCGCTGCGCCGCCAGGCCGCGGCGACGAACCTGGGGGAGCGCATCGAGTTCGCCGGACCGCTCCCGGCCGATCGGGTCGCGGCGCTGCTGGCCACCACCGACGTGCTGCTGGCGCCCAGCGTGGTGGACCAGAAGGGTGATCGCGAGTCGGGGCTGATGGTAGTGAAGGAGGCGAGCGCCTGCGGAGCTGTGCCGATCGGCACTCGGCATGGCGGGATACCCGAGATCATCGATGACGGCGCCACCGGTTACCTGGTCGAGGAACACGATGTCGGCGCCATGGCCGCCCGCCTCGCGCAACTGGCGAGCGACCCGAGCCTCCGGGCCGCGCTGGGTCAGGCCGGGCGGGAAAAGATGCGCCGGGAGTATGATGTCCGGAAGCGGGTCCAGGCGCTGGAGCAACTGTACGACGAGGCGCGGGAACTACCAGACTCCAGCCTGAGGGCCTGACGGGCGGCCCCGCCGCCCGGGGCTAGCCCGGCAATCCCGGTGCCGGCGGGCGGTTGTCCAGCGCCCGGGTCACACGGGCTTCGGGGTTCATCTCGCTGGGATGCCCGCCGTGGAACACCAGCGACGGCATCGCCTGGTAGACATTGCCGTGGCGGAACAGGCGACGCGTGAGCTGTTCCCCGACCCCGCTGGAATAGGGCTTGGACCGCCAGCGCCGTTGCGGCACCGGGATCATGCGGTAGCGGAGCAGGTCCAGCATGGCCCGATCCACAAAAAAAGCCGACAGATCGAACCACTGGGTGAGGCGGACCCGGTCATTCACTTCGCGACGGCGAAAGCGCACCCAGCGGCCCTCCGCTTCGTCATCGGCCGCCGAGCACAGGTACAACACCCGGCGACGCGGATCCGAGGCCAGCCCCTCGAACAGGGCATAACAGTCGGCCAGCAGCGTCCCTGAGAATTCCACATCGTCCTGCAGGAACAGCATGTGCGCCGGGTGCAGCTGGCGCGCGGTCAGCAGCAGGATCTGGTAGGTCTTCCAATACCCCTGCTTGCCCAGAGGCTCGCGGGCGTCGAGCCAGGTGAGCCGGTCGCCCAGCCGGTCGCGGACGCGCTGCAGCACGGAGTCGTAGCCCGCCCCGCCGGCGTCCTTGACGACTACCACGTGGACGGTGAGGGGGCGTCCGGCCCTGGTGCACAACTCGGGAAGCGCCGCCAGGATGCGGTCGCAGGACTCAGGCCGGTTGTAGGTCGTGAGCCCGATCAGCAGATCCGGTTGGAGCCCTCGGGCAACCTCCAGGGTCGGCGGCGCCTGTTCCAGTACCGCACCGCCGGACTGATACAGCGACCAGAAGGCACGGTCCGGCGGACTCGGCAGCAGCGGCCGGTTGAGGCGGACTTCCAGCCAGCGGATCGCGTCGGCCAGCCGACTCATTGGCGGCGGAGCGGCCAAGCACCCCGCCCAGCGGTCACCGAACACCTTCCAGGCTGAGGTGAGTATGGGGGATCCGGAGCAGGCAACGCCGGATGCTGGACCTCGGCGTGGGGAAGGCGCGCGATCCCAGTCGCCGATAATGCTCCTCGCGACGCACGAACTCCTCGCGGTCCCGGGCGACCAGATACCGCGCCGCCCGCGCCCGGAAGGATCCGATCGCCCGGTCGGGGTCGCACGTACCGTCCATCAGGATCTTGCTGCGCGCCGGGCCCCCAGTCACATTCCAGAACAACTGGTAGGCCTGCGGTACGGCAAGCAGGGAACGAAGTCTTCTGATCATTGATTGCCGCCGGGACTTCGGGCAAGATAGGCTCCAGCTGTCGGAACAACAACACGGGCCGGAGCCGGCGCACGCACGGGTCGCCGGCGTGGTCGCCGGATTCCGCGCACACGCCACGAGCCACAATGGCGCGGCGGCGACCATCGGAATGAGACACAATGAAAACGGTGATCCTTGCCGGAGGATTCGGTACCCGCCTCGCCGAGGAGACCTCGGTGCGACCGAAGCCGATGGTGGAAATCGGGGGCCAGCCCATCCTGTGGCATATCATGGGGCTCTATGCCCGCCACGGCTTCAGCGACTTCCTGATCGCCTGCGGATACAAGGGCGAGATGATCAAGGAGTACTTCCGCAACTTCCTCTATCACAGCAGCGACCTCTCCATCAGCCTGCGGGACGGGACCTGCCGAGTGGCGAACTCAAACACACCGGACTGGCAGGTCGGACTGATCGACACCGGCCTGGCCACGCTGACCGGCGGCCGGCTTCGGCGCTTGCGAGGCCACCTGGACCGGGAGGCCTTCATGGTCACCTACGGCGATGGCTTGGCCGATATCGACCTCGGCGCGCTGCTCGCGTTCCATCGCACCCACGGCAGGCTCGCCACCGTGACCGCCGTCTCGCCGATCGCGCGCTTCGGTAGCCTCGCCCTCGAGGGTGATCGGGTCGCACGCTTCTGCGAGAAGCCGCAAACCGGCGAGGGCTGGATCAACGGCGGCTTCTTCGTGTTCGAGCCGCAGGTCCTGGAGTACATCGCCGGTGACCAGACTGCGCTGGAAGGTGAACCGCTGGAGCGCCTGGCCGCCGAAGGCCAACTCATGGCGTTCAGGCATCATGGGTTCTGGCATCCCATGGACACCCTGCGGGACCGTCAGTTCATCGAGGCGCTGTGGGCCGGTGGCCACGCGCCCTGGAAGGCGTGATGGAGCATCCCCTCGCGACCTTCTACCGTGGCAAGACCGTTCTCGTTACCGGCCACACCGGCTTCAAGGGGGGCTGGCTTGCCGCCTGGTTGAAGCTGCTCGGGGCCCGTGTGATCGGGTACGCACTCGAACCGGATACCGAGCCCAATCTGTTCCGGGTTGCAGCCATCGCGGATGGCATGGTGTCCCTGCGCGGTGACATCCGCGATCTCGACGCAGTCACCACGGCCTTCCGCCGGTACCCCCCGGACATCGTGATCCATAACGCGGCCCAGGCCCTGGTCCGTCGCTCCTATCGCGCTCCGGTAGAAACTTACGAGACCAACGTGATGGGCACGGTCCACGTTCTCGAGGCCGCACGGCAGACCCCCTCCGTGCGGGCCATCGTGGTCGTCACCAGCGACAAGTGTTACCAGAATCGCGATGAGTCCACGGGATACCAGGAATCCGATCCCCTGGGAGGCTACGACCCCTACAGCTCAAGCAAGGCATGCGCGGAGCTGGTGACGGCGGCGTACCGCCAGTCGTTCGCCGCCGAGCGGCAGGGGCTCGGCATCGCCTCCGCCCGGGCCGGGAACGTTATCGGCGGGGGCGACTGGGCCGAAGACCGCCTGGTACCCGATCTGGTACGCGGCATCGCGTCGGGCAGCCCGGTCACGATTCGGCGACCCGACGCCGTCCGCCCGTGGCAGCACGTCCTGGAACCGCTCCGCGGATACCTGCAGCTGGCTCATTGCCTGTGGCAGCATGGCCCGGCCTACGCCGGGCCCTGGAACTTCGGGCCGCGGGACGAGGACGCGATCACCGTGGCGGACCTCGCCCGTCGCCTGATCGCCCGCTGGGGCGAAGGCCAGCTGACCATTCAGCCCAACCCCGAGGCGCCGCACGAGTCCAGCTCCCTTCGCCTCGACACTACCAAGGCCCGGAGCCGCCTCGGATGGCACCCGGTTCTCGACCTGGACCAGGCACTGGCGTGGAGCGCCGAGTGGTACCGCGCCTACTACCGGAATCCTGCCAGCGCCGGGACCGGGCTGGACGCCCAGATCGAGCGCGCCATGCAGACCGTGCCGGTATGACCACCCTGCGCTCCGCCCTGGTCACCGGTGCGACCGGGTTTGTCGGCGCGGCCCTGGTGCGGCGCCTGCTGACCCAGGACATCGAGGTCACCTGCCTGGTCCGCGCGGGCCGCGGTACTCACTTCTCCCCCACTCCCGGGCTCCGGGTGGTCGAGACTTCGTTCCACAGCGCCGAACTCGGACCGGTGCTCCGCGAATGCCGCCCGGATGTCGTCTTCCACCTTGCCTCCTACGGTGTGCACCAGCGGGACCGTGATCCGGAACTGTTGCTGGATGGCAATGTGCGTCTCCTGGTCCGCCTGCTCCAGGCCGCGGCGGGAAGGGATCTGCGTCGATTCATTCATGCCGGCAGCTGCTCGGAGTACGGTGCTCCCCCAATGGCGGCGGCCCCTATCATGGAAACGGCGCCGCTTCGCCCGATCTCCCTGTACGGGGCGGCGAAGGCGGCGGCCTTCCTCTACGGCAGCAGCCTCGCCACCGCGATCCGGGTGCCCTTTGTGACCCTGCGGCCCTTCAACGTCTACGGCGCCGGGGAGGCGCCTCAGCGGCTGACCTCCTACATCGGAGAGCGGCTGCGGCATGGGGAGCCCGTGGATCTGACCCCCGGCGAGCAGCTGCGGGACTTTCTCTACGTGGACGACGTGGCCGAGGCGTTCCTCGCCGCGGCGCACTCCGATCGGCTCGACGATACCGCATACAATGTCTGCTCCGGCCAGCCGGTCTCGGTGCGGGCGCTGGGTGAGGCCATCGCCGACGCCCTGGACCGCCCGCGGCACCTGCTGGAGTGGGGCCGGCGCCCCTACCGCCCGGACGAGCCCATGGCCCTGGTGGGTGACAATCGCCGCTTCACCGCGGCAACGGCCTGGCGGCCGAGGGTGACCCTGGCAGACGGGGTGCGACGGCTGACCGCGGCGGACCGGCGTCCCAGTGGGGCCCGCCATGCGGTTTGACGACGTCGCCGCCGACTACAAGCAGCTGGTGGACCAGGCCGTCGGGATCTCGGGAGAAGAGACCGAGTACTTTGCCGAGTACAAGGCCCGGTACCTCTCCCGCCTTGGCCCCGACTTCTCCGGCAGGGTGCTCGACTTCGGATGCGGGGTCGGCATGCTCTCCGGTCGCCTGAAGGCCCATCTTCCCGAGGCGAGGCTGGATGGCTTCGATGTCTCGGATCGCAGCCTCGAGCGGGTGGACCCTCGCCTCAGGGCACAGGGAATGTTCACGTCGGACGCCGGGGCCCTGGGTCACGACTACGCCCTCATCGTCGTGGCCAACGTGCTGCACCACGTGCCGCCACCGGAGCGAAGCGGCCTCATTTGTCAGCTGCGGGACCGGCTGGCACCCACCGGTCGCCTGGCCATCTTCGAGCACAATCCCGCGAACCCGCTGACCCGCCTCGTGGTCGAGCGTTGTGTCTTCGACCACGACGCGATCCTCCTGCCGCCCGCCGAGACCGCCGCACATCAGGCGGAGGTCGGGCTGCGGCTCGTCCGACGCGACTACATCGTGTTTCTGCCCCGGTTCCTGGCCTGGCTGCGTTTCTGCGAGCCGTGGCTGGCCTGGCTGCCGCTCGGGGCTCAGTACGTGATCGTGGGGACTCGAGATGCCTGACCAGCGGCAACTGCTCACGATCTGCGTCCCCGTCTACAACGAGGCGGAGAATATTGAACCGCTGCATGACGCCCTGCTACCGGTGATGAGCTCGCTCGCGGATCGCTACGATTTTGAGTTGCTGTTTACCGACAATCACTCCGAGGACGGGACTTTTGAGGCCCTGCAACGCCTGGCGGACCGCGATCCCCGGGTCCGCGTGCTGCGCTTCTCCCGGAATTGTGGATTCCAGCGGTCAATCTTCACCGCGTACGCCAACGCCCGCGGGGCCGCCGCGATCCAGATCGATTGCGACCTCCAGGATCCTCCGTCACTGATCATCGAGTTCGTCCGCAAGTGGGAAGGCGGGTACCGGGTGGTGTACGGAGTCCGCAGCACCCGTCGCGAGGGTTGGTGGATGACCTCCATCCGGAAAGTCTTCTACCGACTCATCGATGCCCTTAGTGAAGATCGCCTCCCGCTCGACGCCGGAGACTTCCGCCTGGTCGACCGGCGCCTCCTCGATCAGCTGAAGCAGTTCGACGACTACCAGCCATACCTGCGGGGCGCCATTGCCACCCTCGGATTCCGGCAGGTCGGCATCCCCTATGATCGGGCCGAACGCCTCCGCGGCCAGAGCAAGTTCTCATTCCGGGAGCTGGTCGGCCTCGCCCTGGATGGCATCCTGAACCACTCCGTCGTCCCCCTTCGCATCGCCACCTATCTCGGCCTGACCGTCTCGCTGCTCACCCTGCTCGGGAGCGTCGGCTACGCCGTGGGCCGCCTGGTCTTCGGCACCACCTGGCCGCCGGGCTTCGCGACCGTGATCATCCTCGTCCTCGGCTCGCTCAGCCTGAATGCCCTGTTCCTCGGCATCATCGGCGAGTACCTGGGGCGGATCTATCAGCAGGTGAAGCGGCGCCCGCTGGTCGTCGTGGAGCGGGAACTGAATCCGCCGGAGCGGCGACCGTCCTGAGTGCGACCCGGCAGCACGCACCGGCGCCGCGCACGACAACAACCCATCCGTTGCTGGTGCGGTGGGGGGTCCGGTACACGTTCCGGCGCAAGACCCGCGGTCGCGGCCCAACGAGATGATGGGTCACCCCTTGTCCCCCGAGGCAGCGATGAATTGTCAGACGGATCGCCGCACGGCGTGGGGGTGGGCCGGGCTCCTGGTGGCCTGTCTGGTGGCCGCTGCGGATTTCGGAATGCACTACGGCGTAAGCAATCAGAACGTCTACCTGCTCGCCGGCCTGCGCGCCATGCATCCCGGCCTGTGGGACCACGACTGGTTTGCTGCCCACACCTACCAGTACCATCACCTGTTCTCCGCGCTGATCCCGATTCTCGCCCGGTTGGGGCCGTTGCCGTGGATCATTGAGGGACTCAACCTGCTGGTCGTGGTCGTGTCGCTGGTGGCCCTGCGGACGCTGTTTCTGATCCTCTGCCCGCGACACGCCTCCACGGCCACGCTGCTGCTCATGGTCGCCGTCGTGGCCCAGCAGACCCGGTCCGTGGGGTCGACCTACCTCTATAGCGAGATCCTGCAGCCCTCGACCCTTGCGGTGTGCGGCATGCTGCTCGCGGTGGTGTATTTCCTGCGCGCCCGGTACGTCGTCTCGGGTTTGTTTCTGGCCTTGGGTGCCACATTTCACGCCAACTACATCATTCTCGGTATTCTGGTGTTCGGATTGGCCCACTTGGCCATAGGGTGGCAGGGACTTTTCCGGCGCGGCGCGGCGCAGCTTCTGCCCGTCACCCTGGTTCTGCTGAGAGAACTCCCGGTCTTCCTCGCTCTCGCGAGCGCGCCCCAGCAGCAACTCAGCATGGACATCTTCACCCGGATCCGGGCGCCGCACCATTACTATCCCTTGAGCTTCCTCGCAGACTACCTGGGGTTCGGAGGCTGGATCCTGCTCGGTCTCGCGGCCGCCACGCCGGCCGACCGGCAGTCGGCCTTCCTCCGCCGCCTGCAGGGACTACAGCTGGCGCTGGTCGCGCTGGTCACGGTCAGCACTCTGCTCACGACCGTGGTCTTTGTCCCCAGGGTCGCCATGCTCTTTCTCCTGCGCGCGGCCCCGTTCTCCGTTCTGCTCGCCCAGATCCTGGTGGTACGCGCCATCATCGCGAAGCTAGCCGGAGACCCACCAGACCTGGCGGGTCCCTGGCCCGCTTGGCGCCGGCGCCTGTGGCTCGCCGGCCTGCTGCTGCCGCTGGTGCGCGCCGGCCTGCACCGACCGACCGCCAACGACTTGGTACTTCCCCTCCTGCTACTGGGAGGCACCCTGACCTACCTCTGGTGGAAGTGGCACACTCCGTCCGGCGCCCTGCCGCCACCCGCGGCCGTTCGAATCGTCCCACCCCTGGTGGCGGTCCCGGTGCTCGGGGCGTTCCTCCTGGTCTCCCTGGTCCAGTCCACCGTGCTCCACGGCGTGGGCACGCCCGCGGAGCACGGACTTTACTCCTGGGCCAGAACAACCAGCCCCGATGCGGTCTTCCTGGTCCCGCCGGGCCTGCTCGATTTCCGATTGCAATCCGAGCGGGCCGTGGTGGTCGACTGGAAGGCCACACCGGTCCTGAGCGGTGAGGTTCTTGAGTGGTATCGGCGGGTGGGCAGGATCACCGGTGACGCCACGGTCCGCACCCTGCCTTACGCGGAACAGGCCTATGGCCGGCTGAGGCCCGACGCCATCGCATCACTCAGCCGGGAATTCGGCGCCGGGTATGCGGTGTTCAGGCTACCCTATCCGGATACCACCCGATCCGCCTTCCGAAATGACCGCTTCGTCGTTCTCGACCTGCGTCCCGGACCCGAATCGGCCTCACCGAAGCACCCGAGACCATGACCCATCCTTACCGTGCCAACGGGTCCCCCACCCGTAAGGCCGAAGCGCGGCCCGGCAACAGGTCCGTCGGGCGGAGGTGCAGTACCCGTCGCAGGTACAGTCCGTAAGCCCCCAGCCCGAGCGCGATCAGGAAAGCCAGCGATGCCAGCGGGTTCCCCAGGGCAGGGCGGAGTCGCGAGCCCACCCCCAGCACCAGCGCCAGCCAACCGACTCCGAGTGCCGCTTTGCCGATGTCTGCCCCAAATAGCGCCGGGGTGATCGGGGCACACTGCCGCACCAAGTGGAAGTGGACGGCCAGCGCGATCGGAAAGCTCAGTAGCCAGACCCAGGCCACCCACATCGAGCCGCTGCCCGCCGGGGCGAGCCCCAATGCCAGGACGAACCCGCCGACCAGGGTGATTGCGACCACCAGAGAGTCGTACAGTGCGAACTCGGGACGCCCCGTGGCAAGGTAGAGCTGCGGGAAGAGCAGCGCCAAGCCGCGCAGCAGGCTGGCCCAGCACAGGATCTGGACCAGTGGTACCGCGGCGAGCCACCGGCCGCCCCCGACCAACTGCAGCAGGTCCTGGCTTCCGAACGTGAGCAACGCTGCGACCGGACCCACCACCAGGACCAGCGAGCGGGCGCTGCTCACGAAGGCCTCCCGGAGCCGGTCGCCCTGCCCCTGCAGCCGGGCGTAAATCGGGAACTGCACCCGGTTCACCAGATTCAGCACGATTTCGAGCGGCGCCATCCCCAGGTCAAACGCCACCCGATACACCCCCAGCACCTCCCGCCCCAGCACCGTGCCGATCAGCAGGAAGTCGGCATTGCGGCACGACTGGCTGATGATCGAAGCGGCCGCGACCCGGAGCCCGAAACGGATGGAGTGCACAGTCGAACGGAGCGCAAGCGTGAGCTGCGGCCGGAACGGTGCCAGCCACAGCAGCGCCAGCATGAGGAAGGCCCCGCGCGCCGTGTTGGCGATGACCAGTCCCCAGGCCCCGAACCCGAGCACGACCAGCGTCACCTTGGTGATGGCCTCGCCAAGCGTGGCGAGGGTCTGGACCGCGCCCGCCTCCTTGAACCGCAGCTCCCGGGTGAGCAGCTGGAGCGGCACCAGGGCAGCACTGACGAAGATCAACTTGGTCGCGCTGACCGCGATCATCGGAGCCAGCCCGGGCGCCTGGAAGAACCCGGCCAGCCATGGGGAAACGAGGCACACCACGGCCGCCACCGCCACCCCCAGCAGGGTCGCGAACCAGAACAGGCCGCTCAGTTCTTGATGAGTCAGGTCCCGGCGCCGACCGACCACGGTGCCGACCCCGAGGCCGTTGAACGCCTCCAGGACTACCGACAGGCTCCAGGCCAGGGTGGCGACGCCGAGCTGCTCCCGGGAGAGATAGGCGAGGACCGCCAAGCTGCCGACCAAGTCCAGCACCCGCATGGCCACGGTGGCGGCCCCCATCCACCACAGGCCCCGCTTCATCTCCTGCCGCGCGTCGATGGGTGCTTCGCTCACCGAGTGCTCTCCCGAGTGCCATGCTGGCGACCGTCGCGCCGGTTCGATACCTTGCTCGCCCGTGCGCATTCTCTATGTCCTGGACATCGCGCTGCCCAACACCGGCGCCGACACCGAGCAGGTGGTCAACACCGTCGCGGCCCTGGCCGGCCGTGGTCACCAGGTTGCGCTGCTCATTCCCGGCCCCGAAACCGGACCAGCGCCCTGGGAGCCGATCCGGTCC
This sequence comes from uncultured Gemmatimonadota bacterium, assembly GCA_937871775.1. Lineage (GTDB taxonomy): Bacteria > Gemmatimonadota > Gemmatimonadetes > Gemmatimonadales > GWC2-71-9 > JADJOM01. The sequence goes on from CALMOP010000118.1 coordinate 17,130, forward strand.
CATTACCAGGTCACGGGCGAGGTCACTGTCCATCAGCTCCGCTGGCGGGGCCGAGGCCTGCGTGGAGTCGAGAAGTGGGCTCACGCCCTGCGGGCGGTCCGGCATCCCGCCGTGCCATCGGCGGACCTGATCTACACCCGGAACCTGCCGACGGCGTGGCGTTTTCTCGGCGCGGGACATCGAGTCGTCTATGAGCACTTCCGGCCCTGGGGCGATCAGTTCCCCCCGCTGCAACCGATTCTGCGCGCGGTGCTCAGGCACTCCGGGCTGGTCGGCGCGGTCCTCCACTCCCACCACACCCTCGAAAGCTATCGCCGTCTCGGCATCCCGGCGTCACGCATGCTGGTGGCCCACAACGGCTGGGACCCGGCTCGACTGGAACCCCGACGGACGCCCGCCGAAGCCCGCGCCCGACTGGGTCTCCCAGCAGGGCGCTTCACCGTGGTGTACAGCGGACGGCTCAATGCCCGGAAGGGGTTGGACGTGGTCCTGGACGTTGCCCGCGCCACGCCCGAGATCGGCTTTCTGCTGATCGGCTCGGAAGGCCAGGGCCCGATCGAAGTCGCCGCTCGTCAGATCCCCAACGTCACCGTGGTCCCCTGGCAGCGATTCACCGATCTCGCCGCCTGGCTCTATGCTGGCGACGTGGTGATTATCCCGCCGAGCCTCGAACCGCTCCAACGGCATGGCAACACCGTGCTGCCGCTCAAGCTGTTTCTGTATCTCGGCGCCGGCCGGGTGCTGCTGGCGCCCCGCGCGCCGGACACGGCGGAACTGCTTCATGATGACCGCAACGCGGCACTGGTGCCCGCCGGCGACATCGTCGCCATCGCCGATCGCCTGCGCCGGCTTGCCGCTGACCCGACGACCACGGCCCGGCTCGCGGCCGGCGCCCTGGCCACCGCGCAGGATCTGACCTGGGATCGCCGAGCCCAGCGCATCGAAGCCTTTCTGCAGCCCCGGCTCACCCAGCCTCCGTCCCCGCAGGAACCCGATCCCTGGCGTGGGGGGATCTGGTTGCGGGAGTGCGCCGCCTGGGTGCTCCACCTCATTCTGGGGTCCCGACAGGGCAGGTAGCCGACCGGAGCGGGTGCCGAAGAGTGCCGGCGCGGAACCTGCTTTAAAATCGGCGCTTTCCGATCGAGGGTCGGGTCACCTACACCCGAACGCACTTCGATTGGCGTGGCAAGATAGTGCTGCAAAACGACTTTCCTGGCTGGCCGCCACCGGAGACAGCCCGGTTCCCCGCGCCCCTGAGTTGTGATGAAAGCACACGTTCTCCTGGACAGCTTGACACGCCCCCGCGGGACCGAGCTCGGCACTGTCCGGGCAGTGGTCCCTTTGCCAGAGACCGATCCCGAGCTGACTCTGCTTTGTCCGGGCCCGGTGTCGACTTCTCCGGCGGTCAGGCAGGCCCTGGCCCAGGCGGATATCGCCCACCGGGACCGGGCCTTTGTCGAAATGCTCGAGCAGGTGATCGCCCGCCTGGGACAGGTGGCCGGGGCACCGGATCACGACATCCTGGTAATGGGTGGCGGAGCCACCGCGGCCACCGAGGCCGCGCTGGCGACATTCATCGCGCCCGAAGAGCGGGTGCTGGTCGTGTCCAATGGTGCCTTCGGAGAGCGGATCGCGGAGATGGCCCAGTGCCTGGGCATCCCGATGAGTCACCTGCGGTACGATTGGGGCACACCCATCGTGCTGGAGCAGATCGAGGGCATGCTCGATGGAGACCCG